>JAYNIC010000121.1:0-6975 GCA_038108715.1 Candidatus Nanopelagicales bacterium
CCCACACGTTCGAGCCGGAGCCTGCGACTGCCGAACTCCTCAGCACGGCCGATGTCATCTTCGTCAACGGCCTGAAACTCGAGGACCCCACGCTCCGGCTCGCCGAAGCCAACATGAAGGACGGAGCCGAGATCGTCGAGTTGGGCACCGTCACGCTGCCCGAGTCCGACTACATCTTCGACTTCTCCTTCCCCGAGGAAGAGGGCAAGCCCAATCCCCACCTGTGGACCGATCCGACGTACGCCGTTGAGTACGCCGACCTCGTGCGCGAGACGCTCAGCAAACGAGATCCGGAACATGCCACGGCATACCAGGCCAACTTCGACGCGTTCGCTCGAGAGGCCGACCGACTGGCCGAGGCGGTGCGCGCCGATCAGCAAACCGTGCCGGACGGTCAACTCAGACTCGTCACCTACCACGATGCCTACGCGTACTTCGCACGCAACTTCGGCTGGGAGGTCGTCGGAGCCATCCAGCCGAAGAGTTTCGACGAGCCCACACCATCGGAGGTGGCAACGCTCATCGAGCAGATCCGAACTGAGGGCGTACCGACGATCTTCGGCTCCGAGGTCTTCCCATCCCCCGTGCTCGAGGCCATCGCGGCCGAGACGGGCGTGCGCTACGAGGATTCACTGCGCGACGACGACCTGCCCGGTGAACCGGGAGCACCCGAGCACAGCCTGCTCGAACTCCTGCGCTCGAATTACCGCACCATGATCGCCGGCCTCGGCGGCAACCCGACCAACCTCGATGCACTCGTCTTCGAAGTAACCGTTCCCGATACCGCGTACTACCCGCAGTAGAGCCTGACCAAGGAGACCTCCGATGGCGAAACCCGACGTGGAACCGCTAGTCAACCTCGATGACGTCTCCGCTGGCTATCAGGACGTCCTCGTCCTGCACGAAGTGAATCTCGCGGTTCGCCAGACGGACTTCACCGGCGTCGTCGGACCCTCGGGCGCTGGCAAGACAACCCTGCTGCGACTCCTGCTTGGCATGCTCGATCCCGTCGCGGGCCAGCGGATCACGCGGCCAGATCTGCGCGTCGCCTACGTCCCGCAACTGGAGACGGTCGACTGGAACTTCCCGGTCACCGTCATGGAGTGCGTCCTCATGGCCCGAACTGAGCATCGGGTTTGGCCGTGGTCATCTCGATCCGAACGGCAAGAAGCGCTCGCCGTTCTCGATCAACTCGGCATCGCCGACCTCGCCGAGAGGCACATCCGGGAACTGTCGGGAGGTCAGCAGCAGCGCATGTTCCTTGCCCGCGCACTTCTGCGGGAGCCACACCTGCTTCTGCTGGACGAGCCAACCAGCGGCGTTGACGTCAACACGCGACACGACGTACTCCACCTGCTCGGGGATCTGCACTCCCACGGCATGGGGATCGTCCTCACCACACACGACCTCAACGGCATGGCCGCGCACCTACCGCACCTCGTCTGCGTCAACGGCCACATCGTCGCCGAGGGGTCTCCCCGCGACGTCATCACGCCGAGCGTCCTTGAAGAGACCTTCGGCGCACGCATGGAGGTCCTGGAGCACCTCGGCATGCCGGTGGTCGTCGACAGTGCACATCCGCTGCGGAGCGTCGGCTGATGGATGCCCTGATCGAACCCCTCTCCTTCGCGTTCTTCCAGAAGGGGCTCATCGTCGCGACGTTGTCCGGCGCTCTTCTCGGCTTCATCGGCGTGTACATCGTGTTGCGTGGCATGAGCTACATCGGGCACGGCCTCTCCCACGCGATCTTCGGCGGGTACGCCGCCATGCAGCTCTTCGCCGCCCAGCTTTACGTGCTCGGCGCCGGACTATGGGGCATCGCCTCGGCCATCGCCATCACCGCGGTCGCTCGCCGCAGTCGCTTGGGCGCCGACGCGGCCATCGGTGTGGTCACGACCGCGTCATTAGCCCTCGGTGTGGCCCTGTTCAGCAAGTTCGGTTCCTCCGGGCCGGCGTTCGACAACGCACTCTTCGGCAGCATCCTCGGGATCACGAACGCGCAGATCGTGTGGCTCATTGCCGTCATGGTCTTCGCCGGAGCAGTCGTGTTCTTCCGGTACCGGCAGTTGCTCTTCACCACCTTCGATCCCGACGTCGCGAGGGCATCCGGAGTCAATGTCGCCCGCGTCGAGGGCCTGCTCATGGTGGTGCTGTCGCTGTCGATCCTGGTCACGCTCACCGTCATCGGCGTCACCCTCGTCGCCGCCATGCTCGTGATTCCCGCGGTCGTCGCCCGCATGCTCACCGACTCCTTCGGCCGCATGCTCACGCTGTCGACGATCGTCGGGTCGGCGTGCGGGCTCGTGGGGATGTATCTGAGTTACTACGCCGGTGTGCCGTCCGGCACCATGATCGTATTGGTGGGCGCGGCGGTATTCCTCGTCGTCCTCGGCATCACCACTCTGCGCCGACGCAGCCATCGCATCATCGCCGATGACCACGCCCCCGCGCGCGCTACCGTGAAGGCATGACGCGACTCCAACCGGGCGACCGGGCGCCCGCCTTCACTCTCCTCGACGACCACGGCGACAAGGTCGCGCTCACGTCTTTCAAGGGTCAGTCCGTCATCCTCTATGCCTACCCGGCAGCCATGACCCCCGGGTGCACGACCCAGGCCTGCGACTTCCGTGACTCGCTGTCGGTCATGCATGGCTCGGGGTACGTCGTCCTCGGCATATCACCGGACCCGGTCGACACACTGGCCGAGTTCCGCGAGCGCGACGGGCTGACCTTCCCCTTGCTGTCCGATCCCGATCACAAGGTGCTGGAGAAGTACGGCGCATACGGGGAGAAGAAGCTCTACGGCAAGACCGTCGTGGGGGTCATCCGGTCGACGTTCGTCATCGACCCACAGGGCAAGATCGAGCACGCGTTCTACAACGTGAAGGCCACGGGGCATGTCGCGAAACTGCGCCGCGATCTCGGGGTCGCCTGACGTTCACTAGGCTGGTGCGGAAGGCGGGACTCGAACCCGCATACCCGAAGGCACTGCGTCCTAAGCGCAGCGTGTCTGCCAATTCCACCACTTCCGCGTGGCCCTTGAGTCTACGGCTGGCCTCTGGCTGACAGTTGTCGGCAGTACGTCGCAGTTTGGCTGTGGCAATTGGGGCACAGGAACTGAAGGTTTTCCCGCTCATTGTTGGCGGAGTCACCGTCGCGGTGGTCAACATGAAGGATGAGCGGGCGTCCCATCCACGTGCCGGAGGCGCCGCACCCGGCGCATTCGTAGGGGACTCCGGTCTCGCTCAGCGCCCGCCGTAGCAGCGCAGGCTTCGCCCGCGGCGCGTCGGGATCACGCCGGACAAGGATCTCATCAGGGGTGAGCCGTCGTTGTCGACGGCCGCGAGCAGCCGCTTTGCCCAGGAAGTGCGATGTGTCGAGGCCAAGGGAGACGATGCGCTTGCTGATGTGGAAGTGCGAACCACCCGCCTGCTTGACGCCCAGAGTGCGCAACACCTGCGCGACCGACACACTCGCTGCGACAGCCCGTGCAAGTTCCTCGTCTGTGTAGCGCGTCGGCCGACCCATGATTGAAACTAACTCGCAGGTCCGACAATTGACTTGGGACGACATTGGCGCACGTCGTTGCATTGCATACCGTTTCCGGCCGCTGAAACGGTATGCAATGAGACAACGAGCTAACGGCCCGGATCGACTGATGGTTTCAGGGCGTCCGCGAGGTGCGCGATCTGCCCGGTGAGTTCACTCGGGAGCACCCACACCTTGTTCGCCGATCCTTGCGCGATCTCCGGCAACGTCTGCAGGTACTGGTAGGCCAACACATGGCTGTCCGGCTTGGCCTCGTGAATCGCGTGCACCACCTTGATGATCGCCTCCGACTCACCCTCGGCCCGCAAGACCGCCGCGCGCGCATCGCCCTCGGCCCGCAGCACCGCCGCCTTCTGCTCACCCTCGGCGGTGAGGATCGCCGACTGCTTCTGCCCCTCGGCCGTCAAGATGGCCGCACGCTTGTCGCGCTCGGCCCGCATCTGCTTCTCCATCGACTCCTGCACGCTGTTCGGCGGGTCGATGGCCTTGATCTCGACTCGATTGACCCGAATCCCCCAGCGGCCGGTCGCCTCATCGAGCACACCCCGCAACTGGCCGTTGATGCTGTCGCGGGAGGTCAGTGTCTCTTCCAGATCCATGGAACCGATGACGTTGCGCAGTGTCGTGATCGTCAACTGCTCGATACCCATGAGGTAGCTGGCGATCTCATACGTCGCCGAACGAGGGTCGGTCACTTGGAAGTAGATGACCGAGTCGATGCTCACCACGAGGTTGTCCTCGGTGATGACCGGCTGCGGCGGGAAGGAGACCACCTGCTCCCGCAGGTCCACGCGCGCCCGGGTCTTGTCGATGATAGGGATAACGAAGGACAGGCCGGCATTGAGCGTGCGGTGATACCGGCCCAGGCGCTCCACGATGCGTGCCTGCGCCTGCGGCACAACCTTGATCGTCGATGCCATCAGCAGCACCACGATGACCGCGACCACGATCGCCACGATGAGGGATTCCATGCTGTCCTCCTCCTGACCGCCCCCGGCGGTCGCCATGCTCCGTTGCCGTTATCCAGCCACCAGGGCCGTCGCCCCATCGATCTGCAGAACCTGCACCCGAGAACCGGCCTCGAAGGTGCTCATGCCGTCGTACGCGCGAGCCGACCAGATCTCGCCGGCAAGTTTGATCCGACCATCCTGGCCATCGACCGCCTCGGTGACCGTGGCCTCGGCACCGACGAGTGCGGCCACATTCGTGCGGGCCTCACGTCCGAGGCGCAGGTGGCGTCGAGCAACCGGCCGAACGAGACCGAGGAGGGCGAGGGACACGATGGCGAACACCCCCACCGACAGGGCCGGCGGCCCACCTAACGCCGACGTAAGGCCGCCTGCGACAGCACCGCCGGCGAGCATGATGAGCACCAGGCTGCCCCCGGTGAGGATCTCGGCGACGGCGAGCGCGCCAGCGCCGACGATCCACCAGATCCACGGTTCCATGGCTCCACGGTATGCCCAGAAGCCGCCTAGCGCGACGCCATGACCTGGGCGAGGGCGCGGAAGGCCTGGCCGCGGTGGCTGATGGCGTCCTTCTCCTCCGGGCGCAATTCGGCCGTCGTCAGCGCGTAACCCCCGGGCACAAAGATCGGGTCGTAGCCAAATCCGTTGGTCCCGCGCGGCGCCCGGGCCAAGGTCCCCTCGAGGACACCCTCGACGAACTGCTCCCGCTCCCCCGGCACCACCCACGCGGCTGCGCAGACGAATTGCGCCCCACGTCGACCGTCCGGTACGTCGGCCATCTGCCCAAGCACCAACTCCAGATTGGCGACATCGTCGCCGTGGCGGCCGGCCCATCGCGCCGACAACACCCCCGGCATGCCATTGAGCGCATCAACGCACAATCCGGAGTCATCGGCGATAGCCGGCATGCCGGTGATCTCGGCGATAGCGCGAGCCTTCAGCAGCGCGTTGCCGGCGAACGTCGACTCGGTCTCCGGCACGTCCGGGGCATCGTCGGGCAGCGGCACGATCTCGATATCCAGTCCGTGGGCGGCAAGGATGCGGCGCACCTCGTCGACCTTGTGCGCGTTGCGCGTCGCGAGGATGACCCGATCCGTCATGAGGACAGGGCCGCACGCTGCAGTGAGGTTAGATCGGTGCAGCCCCGGGCCGCAAGATCGAGCAGAGCGTCAAGAAGCGCGCGGTCGAACGGGGCGCCCTCGGCCGTGCCCTGTACCTCGACGTAATTGCCGGCACCGGTCATGACGACGTTCATATCGGTCTCCGCGCGGACATCATCGTCGTAGTGCAGATCGAGGCGCGGCTCCCCATCGATGATCCCCACGCTCACCGCGGCAACACTGTCGATGAGCGGATCGCCCTTCACCAATCCTTCACCGCGCGCCCAGGTGATCGCGTCTGAGAGCGCGATGTAGGCACCGGTAATCGCTGCCGTTCGCGTGCCACCATCGGCCTGCAGCACATCGCAGTCGAGCACGACGGTGTTCTCCCCGAGCGCCTCCATGTCGATGATCGCGCGCAGGCTGCGTCCGATGAGGCGAGAGATCTCCTGGGTGCGACCACCGAGCCGACCCTTGACCGACTCGCGATCACTGCGGGTGTTCGTCGACCGCGGCAGCATCGCGTATTCGGCGGTCACCCATCCCCGGCCGGAGTCGCGCAACCACCTCGGCACACCCGGCGTGAAGGACGCCGTACACAGGACACGCGTCCGACCAAAGGACACCAGGGTCGAGCCCTCAGCCTGCTCGAGCCACCCCCGATCGAAGGTGACGGGACGGAGGGCTTCGGCCGTGCGGCCATCGGATCGCGAAGACATGGCTCGACCCTAGGCCAGGTCGAACACCGCGCCGCTTCGGGCTAGTTCGACGGGCCCGGTGAAGGTCTCCTGCGCCTGCGCCAAGGTCAGTCGAGCGTCGTTCCAGGGCACGAGGTGGGTGAGTACTAGATGTCGTACGCCAGCGGCCGCGGCCTCCCCGCCAGCCTGCCGGGCCGTCATGTGCAGATCCGGCTGCTCGTCGCCGTCAAGGAGCGAGGCCTCGAAAAGCGCCAGGTCCGCCTCACGCGCCAACTCGCGCAGGGACTGTGTTGGCCCGGTATCCCCGGAGTAGACAACGGTCCGGCCACCCGCCGCCACGCGAATGCCGTAGGCCTCGACGGGGTGCCGAACACGAGCGACGGACACCTCGAAGGGTCCGATCTGCGCGGAGTCCGGGTAAGTCCGGAAGTCGAATTCCGTCGTCATGCCCGGGTCCACATCTAGGTCGTACGCGCGGGCCATCCGGTCTGACGTTCCAACGGGACCCAAGACCGGGATAGCAGGCCGCGGCCCTCGCGGGTGATAGCGGCGATAGACGTAGTAGCCGGTCAGGTCGAGGCAGTGATCTGCATGCAGGTGCGACAGAAGTACCGCATCGATTCGATCAAGATCCACATGCTGTTGAAGCGGCCCCAGGGC
>JAYNIC010000122.1:0-5149 GCA_038108715.1 Candidatus Nanopelagicales bacterium
GCGTTCTTCCTCATCGGCGGACTCGACGACCTGGCGAAGAAGGCCGAGAGCTACGGCGTTTCGCTCACCAAGGCGTAGGGGCAAAGGGGTATTCGGACATGGCCGAGTTGGATGTGTCGATCGTGTCGGTCGAACGCAAGATCTGGTCGGGCAAGGCGACCTTCTTGTTCACGCGCACGACCTCGGGGGACATCGGCATCTTGCCCCATCACATTCCCCTGGTCGCTCAACTCGTGGATGACGCGATGGTGCGAGTCGAACGTGACGGTGAGGATGACCTACGCGTTGCCGTTGACGGCGGGTACCTGTCGGTGACGGAGGCCGGAGTCACCATCCTCGCCGAATCGGCAGAGTTCGCCGCGGAGATCGATGGTGATCAGGCGAAGGTTGATGCGGCATCCGATGATCCGGCAACGGCGGCACGCGGGCGGGCTCGATTGCGCGCTCTCGGCGAACTGGTCTAGGCCTTCGACTTCGCTTCCCCTCCGGGGCTCCATAGGACATCTCCGCCAGCGTCCGTGTTGGCGCAGCGCGCCAGGATGAACAGCAGGTCGGAGAGTCGGTTGAGATAGTGCGCTGCCAACGGGTTCATGGAGTCGCCGTACTCGTCGATTGCCCGCCAGGTGGCCCGTTCGGCACGACGCGCAACGGTTCTCGCCACATGCAGCAGGGCTGCTCCGGGCGAACCGCCGGGAAGGATGAATGAGCGCAGCGGCTCCAGACTGGAGTTGTAGGCGTCGCAGGCCGCCTCGAGTCTGTCGATATACCCCTGGGTGATGCGTAGGGGTGCGTGCTCGGGATGGGGAACCACGGGGGTGCACAGGTCGGCACCGACGTCGAAGAGGTCGTTCTGAACGCGGATGAGCAGCGCGGTGATGTCAGGGGGGAGATTGCCCAGGGCGAGCGCGGCGCCGATGGCCGAGTTGGCCTCGTCGACATCGGCGTAGGCGATGAGGCGCAGGTCCGTCTTGCGCGTCCGGGACATATCGCCGAGCGAGGTGGTTCCGTCGTCGCCGGTGCGGGTGTAGATCCGCGTCAGGTTCACCATGCCCCGACCCTAGGGGACGCGGGGCCCGGGTGCGCGATGTGGCCGACCTGCCCGCCTAGCATGGGCCTGTGGAAGCGCTGCAGATCACCGGAGGCAACCGGCTCGCCGGTGCTGTGCGCGTGACAGGTGCCAAGAACAGCGTCCTCAAGCTCATGGCGGCCGCCATGCTCGCACCCGGGCGCACCACTCTTACCGAAGTCCCCGGCATCCTCGACGTGGAGATCATGTCCGAGCTGTTGCGCCGACTCGGCTGCACCGTCGAACTCGATCTGGCTTGCGGAATGGTCGTCATCGACGTCCCCGAGGCGCTGGAACACCGCGCGGACTATGACCTGGTCCGCCGTATGCGAGCGTCCATCACGGTGCTCGGTCCGCTGCTGGCGCGATGCGGTGTCGTTGACGTCGCTCTTCCCGGTGGCGACAACATCGGCTCCCGTGGACTCGACATGCACGTGTCAGGCCTGCAGCGCATGGGTGCCGAGGTGACGATCGAGCACGGCTATCTCATCGCTACGGCGCCGAAGGGCCTCCACGGTGCCTCCGTCTGGCTGGATTTTCCCAGTGTGGGAGCGACGGAAACCATCCTCATGGCCGCTGTCACCGCCGATGGTCGGACGGTTATCGACAACGCGGCACGCGAGCCGGAAATCGTCGATATCTGCGACATGCTTGTCGATATGGGTGCTCGCATCGATGGGGTTGGCACCTCGACACTCGAGATCGACGGCGCAATGCAACTCTCGCCTGTAGAGCACGCAACGGTTCCCGACCGTATTGTCACCGGCACCTGGGCCGTAGCGGCAGCCATCACCCGTGGCGACATCACCATCGAAAATGCCCGACCGGAACACCTGCAGATTGCCCTCGACAAACTCACCACGGCCGGCGCGCGGGTCGACGTAGTCGAAGGGGCACTGCGCGTCAGCATGGATCGTCGTCCCCGAGCCGTCGATATCGTGACGCTCCCGTACCCGGGGTTCCCGACCGACCTGCAACCGCAGTTCATCGCTCTGAACGCCATTGCCGAAGGCACCGCGTTGGTCACGGAGAACCTCTTCGAGGCGCGGTTCCGGTTCGTGCACGAGTTGGTCCGTCTCGGCGCCGACGTACAGACCGAGGGCCATCACGCACTGGTGCGGGGGAGCGAGCACTTAAGCGGGGCTCCAGTGGAGGCCACCGACATCCGGGCCGGTGCCGGCCTTGTCCTCGCCGGGCTGGTGGCTGACGGGGTCACCTCCGTGCACGAGGTACACCACATCGATCGGGGCTACGCCGGATTCGTCGACGACCTGGTGCGCCTCGGCGCCAGTGTCACGAGGGTCCCGGTCCCGGGCTGAGCGTGGCCCGCGCGCGGTCGAGATCAGCGGGCCACACCAGGAGGCGGGGACCGTCCAAGGTCGTGGCTAGGGTGGCGCGAATCCCTGCCGCCTCAAGCGTCTTCCGAGAGATCTCACCCTCGATGTACGTCGTCGGGGTAGCGACGGGCACGAGCACCCCGTAGTCGTCCTCCTTGCCCGGCCGAGCCGGGGCGGCCACGACGGAGACACCACGCCGGAATGCCCACCGCAAGAGCAGGATGAGAACGCCGAGGAAGGCGAACGCCGTGATGGGCCCGACGACGAAGGAATAGGAGTTCGCCACGGGGACATGGTGGAGCACGTTGGCTCCTGGCGCCACCGGACCTACTGGCCAGTAGGCTTGGGGCGTGGCTCGCCCCAAGGACCGTCCGTGGCTCATGCGGACCTACGCCGGTCATTCCTCGCCGGCGCAGTCCAATGCCCTCTACCGGCGCAACCTGGCAAAGGGACAGACCGGCCTGTCCATCGCGTTCGATCTGCCCACCCAGATCGGCTATGACCCGGACAGTCCCATGGCCGAAGGCGAAGTCGGGCGCGTCGGCGTACCGGTGGCCGACCTTGGCGACATGCGCGCACTTTTGGCCGATATTCCGCTCGGTGACATGAACACGTCCATGACGATCAATGCAACGGCGATGTGGCTCTACGCGCTGTACGTCGTGGCCGCGGAGGAGCAGGGGGTACCGGAGTCTGCGCTTTCGGGCACGACGCAAAATGACATCATCAAGGAATACCTGAGTCGGGGGACCTACGTCTTCCCGCCGGAGCCGTCACTGCGTCTCATCACCGACATGGTCATCCACACGGTTGAACATGCACCGAAGTGGAACCCCACCAACATTTGCAGTTATCACCTGCAGGAGGCCGGTGCGACCCCCGTCCAGGAGATTGCTTTCTCCCTCGCGACCGCAATCGCGGTCCTCGATGCCGTCCGCGAATCCGATGCGGTCCCGGCCGATCGATTCGGTGAGGTCGTCAGTCGCATCTCCTTCTTCGTGAACGCCGGTGTGCGGTTCATCGAGGAGATGTGCAAGGTTCGGGCCTTCGTCGCGCTGTGGGAGGAGATCACCCGGGACCGCTACGGGGTCACCGATCCTGGGCAGCGCCGGTTCCGGTATGGCGTACAGGTCAATTCACTCGGGCTCACCGAAGCGCAGCCGGAAAACAACGTGCAGCGCATCGTGCTGGAGATGTTGGCCGTGACCTTGTCCAAGGATGCCCGAGCCCGGGCCATTCAACTGCCCGCGTGGAATGAGGCGCTCGGGCTGCCACGCCCATGGGATCAGCAGTGGTCGCTGCGTATCCAGCAGGTCCTCGCCGAGGAGAGCGATCTGCTGGAGTACGACGACATTTTCACCGGCAGCACCGTCATCGAATCGGCGGTCGATCAGATGGTGCAGGAGGCTCGAACCGAACTCGATCGCATTCTCGCCCACGGCGGAGCTGTCGCCGCAGTGGAGAGCGGCTATATGAAGTCGGAATTGGTGAAGGCACATGCGGCGCGGCGGGCGCGCATCGAGTCTGGCGAGGAAAAGGTCGTCGGACTCAACACGCACGTGGAGACTGAGCCCAACCCCATGTTGGCTGACCTCGAATCTACGGTCCAGATTGTCGATGCGGATGTCGCCGAGCGCGCGATCGCGGATGTGCGGGCGTGGCGTGCCGGCCGTGACAACGAGCGTGCTCAGGCTGCACTCGCCCGTCTGCGCGCTCTGGCGCAGACGACCAGCAACCTCGTGCCCGCGACGATCGAGTGTGCGCGAGCCGGGGTGACGACCGGAGAGTGGGCCGACGTCCTGCGAGAGCAGTTCGGGGAGTATCGCGCTCCGACGGGCGTCGGCGGAGCGTTCGGCCAGGGGGCCGATGGGCCAGGACTGGCCGAGGTGCGACAGGAGATCCGGCGCACCGAAGCCGAACTCGGTTCGCGGCTGCGCTTCCTCGTGGCCAAGCCGGGCCTCGATGGCCATTCCAACGGAGCCGAGCAGATCGCCGTACGTGCCCGCGATGCGGGGTTCGAGGTGATCTACCAAGGAATTCGGCTCACGCCCGAACAGATCGTGTCGGCCGCGGTCGAGGAGGATGTTGACGTCGTCGGAATCTCGGTCCTGTCCGGCGCCCATCTCGATCTCGTACCGCGCATCGTCGAGGGACTGCGCCTCGCCGGACTCGACGACGTGGTCGTGGTGGTGGGGGGAATCGTCCCGCTCGCGGATGCCGATCGCCTCACGGCGGGGGGCGTCGCCGACGTCTTCACCCCCAAGGACTACGACGCCACGGCGATCATGCGGCGAATCGTGTCGCGAGTGCGCGCTGCTCGGAGCCTGGACGCGCAGGTCGTCGGCTGATGCGACTGGTCGTGGCACGTTGCTCGGTGGACTATGCCGGGCGGCTCGAGGCCCACCTGCCTGAGGCGGTGCGCGTTCTCATGGTCAAGGCGGACGGGTCGGTGCTGGTCCACGCCGACGGTGGCTCCTACAAGCCGCTGAACTGGATGAGCCCGCCATGCAGCCTCGCGGTTTCGATAGCCAAACCGACCGAGGCCGAAACGGCGGATCTGACGGAGACGTGGGTGGTCACCAACAAGGCGGGGGAGACGCTCACCGTGCGGATCCACGAGGTGCATCACGACTCCTCGCACGAACTCGGCACTGACCCCGGACTGGTCAAGGATGGAGTCGAGGCGCACCTGCAGAAGTTGCTCGCCGAGCAGGTGCAGTCGCTCGGTGTCGGCTGGTCCCTCGTG
>JAYNIC010000122.1:5159-6951 GCA_038108715.1 Candidatus Nanopelagicales bacterium
GACCTGCTCTGCCGCGACGGCGACGGCGGGACGGTCGCCGTCGAGATCAAGCGTCGGGGTGAGATCGACGGTGTCGAGCAACTCACCCGCTACCTCGAACTTCTCAACCGCGATCCACTGCTGAGTCCGGTGAGCGGCGTATTTGCCGCGCAAGAGATCAAGCCCCAGGCGCGCACGCTCGCCGAGGATCGCGGCATCCGGTGCGTGGTCCTGGACTATGCGGCCATGCGGGGTAGCGACGACCCCGACTCACGACTGTTCTAAGACTGGTGATGGGAGACTGACGGCATGGAGATGACGACCGTTGGCGTCGTGGGCCTCGGGACTATGGGCGCGGGCATAGCAGAGGTGTGCGCCAGGAACGGCTACTCAGTGGTGGCCGTGGAAATGGACGACGCCAGCGTGGACCACGGGCGGGAGTCCATCGGCGGCTCTACGCAGCGAGCGGTCAAGCGCGGCAAAATGACCGAAGAGGAGCGGGGCGCCATCCTCGATCGGATCACCTTCACGACGAGTCTGGATGACCTGTCCGCCGTTGATCTGGTCGTGGAGGCGATCCCGGAGGACCTGGACCTGAAGCGCGATCTCTTCGGGAGACTTGACCGGATTACCCCTCCGCACGCCATCCTTGCGTCCAACACGTCGTCGCTGTCGGTGACCGAGATCGCGGTCGCCACCGGTCGCCCGGCTCAGGTGGCAGGTCTGCACTTCTTCAATCCGGCTC
Source organism: Candidatus Nanopelagicales bacterium (assembly GCA_038108715.1). GTDB lineage: Bacteria > Actinomycetota > Actinomycetes > S36-B12 > S36-B12 > Mxb001. The sequence goes on from JAYNIC010000122.1 coordinate 5,884, forward strand.
CGGTTCAGGCGTTCGTCGAGATCGTGCGCACCGTGGTGACCTCGCAGGAGGTCGTGGACACGCTGGGCGAGTTTGCCAGGTCACTCGGAAAGGAACCTGTTGTCATCGGCGACCGCGCGGGTTTCATCGCCAATGCCCTGCTGTTCGGCTATCTCAACCATGCGGTCTCGATGTACGAGGCGCGCTACGCCTCGCGCGAGGACATCGACGCCGCTATGCGGCTGGGCTGCGGATATCCCATGGGGCCGCTGGCGCTTCTTGACCTCATCGGCCTCGATACGGCGTACGAGATCCTCGACACCATGTACAAGCAGGGCCGCGACCGGCTACATGCTCCGTCGCCGATCATCAAGCAAATGGTCACCGCGGGTCTCAGGGGCCGCAAGACTGGGCGTGGCTTCTACACCTACGCCGCCGCCGGTTCTCCGGAGATCATTGATGACGGTGCTGCAGCTGCCTCCGGACCGGCTGTTGACCCCGTGCCGGTCACCCGCGTGGGGGTGGTCGGCTCCGGCACGATGGCGACCGGTATCGCCGAGGTTCTGGCTAAGGGTGGATTCGAAGTGGTGCTGGTAGCTCGATCGGAATCGAGCCTGGCTCGCGCCATGGGTGCGGTGGACAAGTCGCTGGAAAAGGCCGTGCAGCGTGGGAAGTTGGAGGCTGGCGATCGCGACGGGATTCGTGGGCGCATCGCGGGCTCGACCAGGCTTGACGATCTGGCCGAGAGTGATCTTGTCATCGAAGCCGTGGTCGAGGATCTCCGGGTCAAGACGGCCCTGTTCGAAAATCTTGATGAGATCTGCAAGCCGGGAGCCATCCTGGCGACGACGACATCGAGCCTGCCGGTGATCGATCTCGCTGCGGTGACCACTCGACCTCACGATGTCGTCGGACTTCATTTCTTCAATCCGGCGGCGATCATGAAGTTGGTCGAGGGGGTCCGCACCGTGTCCACGTCGCCGACGACGTTGGCTACCGGTATCGACGTGGCCAAGCGCGCGGGCAAACACCCGGTGGTGTGTGGTGACCGCGCCGGCTTCATCGTCAATGCGCTGCTCTTCCCCTACC
>JAYNIC010000123.1:0-6930 GCA_038108715.1 Candidatus Nanopelagicales bacterium
CAACGACATCATCAATCACTACATGGACACCGCGGAGCAGGTGGGCGCGCGCCTGACCTTCTTCGTCTCCGGCCTGTGCCTGCTGCCCGAGGAGCAGAAGTTCCTCTACGACACTCCCGGCCGTGACGCGGGTTCGAGTGCCATCGGGTTCGCCGACGACGTCCCCGAGGTTGTCGAGCGCATCGCCAACTACAAGAAGGCCTACGAGGCCGGGCACGAGATCGGCACCCATTTCCTCGGGCACTGGTGCGAACCCAACGATGGCGCGGTGAACTCGTGGGGGACGACTCAGTGGGACAGCGAGTTCGCGCAGGACGTCATGTTCATGGATGACTGGGCGGGCATCAACGGCGTGACCAATCCTGATCCGCTGCCCTTCAACCACAGCGTCATGCAGGGGGCGCGCACGCCGTGCCTGGAGGGACAGCGCGATGTGATGTACCCGGTCTTCGCCGCCAACGGTTTCACCTACGACGCATCCAACCCCGGCATGCTGCAGTGGCCGAGCAAGAACGACTACGGCCTGTGGGAGTTCCCGCTGCAGACCATGAAGGTCGTCGGCTACGACCGCAGCAACCTGTCGATGGACTACAACTTCCTGTGCGCGCAGAACGAGTGCAACCAGCAGGCTGACCAGGCCACCTGTGACCGGATTGAGCAGTCGACGTACGACTCCCTTATGGCGGCGGTCGATGCGCTGTACAACGGCAACCGTGCACCGTTCTTCTTCGGCAACCACTTCAACACCTGGGTGTGCGGCGCGTACCAGAACGCGCTCACCCGCTTCATGTACGACGCCTCGGCGACGTACCCGGATCTGAAGTTCATCTCGAATGCCGATCTGGTGAAGTGGCTCGAGGCGCAGGACCCGGCGGTGCTGGCTCAGCTCCAGGCGCAAGGGGCGCAGGTCTACTGAGCACCGACCCGCTAGGCACCCTGACCGAACTTCCCGGGGTGGCCGATGCCTGCGCGGCGGCCCGTGACGAGGTCGATCAGTTGCTCTGGGATCGCGGTGTGCGGGCGCGTGCGGCGGAGGTAGCGGCGGAGTCGCGAATACTCGGCGCCCGGGATTCGGCCGCTCTGGAAGGTGCTGACGTCGCGCTCGAACTCCTGCGCAGCGGCCCCGAGGATTCACCGCTCGGTCACTCGGTCGCCGCGGCCGTCCTGGTGACGGCGGAGGTGCCGTCGTTGGTCGATGTTTGGCAGCACTCGCCCGCGCAGGCACTCGCTCGACTCCATGCGATTGCCGCCGCAGGCTTTGACGACCCAGAGCGGCTTGGGCGACCACGTCGCGATGACGAGGTCATCGACCCGCTGCACATCGGCACGCCCCCGCCCGCCAGCGAATTGGCGGGGCGGCTCGATGCGTTGGCCCAGGTCCTCACTCGCCCAACGCGGGCGTCGGCCGTCCTTGTTGCTGCTATCGCCCACGGCGAACTTCTCGCGCTGCGTCCCTTCCGCTGGGGCTCAGGACTGGTCGCGCGAGCCTCGGTGCGACTTGTCCTCGCTGGTCGCGGAGTGGATCCGGATCTGCTGTCAGTCCCCGAGGCGGGGATGTTGTCACTGGGCCGCACGTCGTACGTTGCTGCCCTGCGTGGCTATCAGTCCGGCACCGCGGACGGCGTGATCGAGTGGGTGCGCTGGAACTGCTCAGCCATTGGTTTCGGTGCGCAGCGGAGTCGCTGACCGCAGCGCTGCGGGTGGCACGACTCGGATGATCCACGGATAGGCACGACCGTCGACGACGGTGATCGCTCGCACCAGTGCGTCGAGTACGCCGTCGGTGTCCTCTGCGAGCGGTGCCACCGACCACATCAGGGTGATTTCGGGACGCGCGGGCTTGCTGAAGGTGCCGATGCCACGTAGCCCTGGTCCGTCCAGTGGGTGGAGCAGGATGCGCTCGGATTCCGCATCGCCTTCGGCCGTCACCGTGAGGTCGAGGACCTGCTTGCGCCACGGCCCATCGAGTCGCGCATCCACCATCGTGATCTGCGGCGCGGAGCCAGCCGGGGCGCACAGGTCGGACAGGATCTTCGCGAGGCTGGACTGGGCACCGTCGGACACGGGAAGCACGATTCCATCGGTGGTTTCCAGCAGTTGTACGCCGGTGGCGCGCCGCCAGCGGTAACCCGCTTCATCCAAGGTGCCATCGGTGACCGCACAGTCAAGTGGCGCGACCGTAACGGGGATGCCGATCGATTCTCCGGCGGGAATCATGGTCGGTGACACGGGCTCGACCGACAGTGCGCCACCCGAGGTCGCACTGCGGACCTCGGTATCACGCCGCGGGTCGCCGCTTACGCGCACCGTGACGATTGCGGCCGGCAGGTCGGCGCCTGCGGGCATGCCCACCTTGATCGGCCAGCCCGATCCTCGGGCGTTGGGATTCACCGTGGTCGTCTGGGTCATCTCGACGGAGTCCACCTGCAGGACCCCGGTGGCTGGCACGTTCAACAGCACGGTGCGAGCGGCGCCGATGACAAGTACCGCTACGGCGACGACGATGATGGCGATCCAGAGCCTGCGCGTGTGTCGGCGCTCGGGGGCGCCGGACTCCAACACCTCATCGCTCATCGGGCCAGGCTAGGTGGTGGGCTCCCGATGCGCGCGTTCCCAGACAGTGATTCCGGCCTTGATGGCGAGCGTGATCAAGATGACCACCGCGGCTCCAACAAGGGTCGCTTCAATTCGGTCGATCTCCATGCGTGCCCGGTCGCCGGCGGTCGAGTCCATCAACACGACGCCGATGGTGAGTGGAGTGACGTACTGCCAGTAGGGGCGCTTCATCGCGTAGCGGACGATGAGAGCCAGGGTCAGGAAGAAGACGCCGACCACGAGTCCGGCGAAATCGCCAAGGGGGAGCAGGATTACCGGGATCGCGAGAAGGCCGCCGAGGAGCGTCCCGCCGAGGCGCTGCCAGGTCTTGACCCAACTGTCGTGTGGGTCTGGTTGGAGCAGGACGAGGAGGGTCACGAGGAGCCACGCACCACCCTGTGACGAGTCCACGCCCAGGATGAGCCACGCCGCAGCCCCGACGACTACGCCCGCAACGCCCGCGTACACCGCCGAGGTGCGTGGCCCGACCGGCTGCACCGGCATAGACGGCAATTCGCTGCCGAGCACAACGCGCCAGACGAGGACTACCCACAGCCCTCCCAAGGCAAGTGCGGTGCCGACGAGTGCTGCCGCGACGACGGGTGACTGGACTCCACTGACGCTCGGGGGAGATGCCAGGACGATGGACAAGAAGATGGGCACGAGCATGGCGGCGCTGTGCAGGCCGCGCCGTGCGGTGTAGGCCGCGACTGCCGTGATGAGTCCGAAGGTGATCCCGCCGAGCAGTGGGTAGGGATTGACGAGGGTGAGAGCGAATGCCGCGACACCTGCCGCCAAGGCCAGCGTCACGCCGAGACGCACACTGATGAGCGTGCCTACGACAGCGACGATCGCACCGGAGATGGTCGGTGACGCCAGCCCTGGCTGACCGAACATCGTCAGCAGGACGGCGGGGATCAATCCTGCGAGGTTGAGCAGGCTGAGGATGACGATCTTGCGGACGGTCTTCTTGTTCATGCGCGTCGATGCCGTGCATACCAGGCGAGACCGAGTGCGGCAGCACCGATGGCGACACCGGCGCCGGCCGCGACCTTCTGTCCGGTGCGAACCTGCGATCGCATCGAGACCGGCTTCTCAAAGTCCATGATCGGCCAGTCGCGCTCGGTCGCGACGGCACGCAATTCATCGTCGGGATTGACCGCGGTGGGGTGACCGACCACGTCAAGCATGGGCAGGTCGGTGATCGAGTCGCTATAGGCGTAGGACTCGGCGAGGTCGTAGCCGCGCTCAGCGGCCAATTCCCGCATGGCCTCGGCCTTGCCCTCGCCGTAGGCGTAGAAAAGGATCTCGCCTGTGTAGTGACCATTCTCACTGGCCATTTGCGTACCGATCGCGATGTCGACGCCGAGGCGATCCCCGATCGGTTCAACGACCTCCGTGCCGGACGACGAGATGATGATGACATCGCGTCCGGCGTCGTGGTGCTCGTCGATCAGTGCCACGGCTTCCGCGTAGATCGTGGGGTCGATGATGTCATCGATCGTCTCCGCCACGATTTCGCGCACCTTGGCGACGTCCCATCCGTTCACCAGGTCTGACATGTACGTCCGCATCGACTCCATCTGCGCATGGTCAGCTCCGGAGGCCAAGAAGAGGAACTGCGCGTAGGCACTGCGGATGACGTCGGAGCGACCGATGAGGCCGCCCTTGTAGAAGGGCTTGGCGAAGGCGAGCGCGCTCGATCGCGCCAGGATGGTCTTGTCAAGGTCGAAGAACGCCGCTGCGGCTCCGCCACTCACGAGGTCACGGTATCGCGCAGTCGTCCACAGGGGCGGCGACGCGCGCTTATCCCCAGGTCCCGTCGCGGGGTTCGGGCGCGGATGTCCCCGCAGCAGTCTCGCACCATGACACTGCCCTTCCTGATCACCGCTGAATCTGAATTGCTCGACCTTGTGCTCAAGTTGGCGGCCGCGGCGGGGACCGATGTCCACGTGTCCCCGGTCGTTGAGCCCGAGCCGTGGCGTTCGGCACCGCTCGTGCTCGTCGGCGAGGACCTCCTCGGGTCGGTGGCGGCGCGCGGTGTGCCGCGCCGAGACGAGGTCATTGTGGTTGCTCATCGTGACCCCTTCGATGACGATTCCGACGTCCCGACCACCGTGTGGCGAGACGCCGTCGCGATCGGGGCGAGCCACGTGGTCCGACTTCCCGACGCGCAGCGGTGGCTTATTGACCAGTTCGCCGACTCGGCTGACGCGCCGTCCACGGGTGGTCCGGTGCTGGCCGTGACGCCCGCCTGTGGCGGAGCCGGGGCCACGACGCTTTCCCGAGCGCTGACCGCATCGGTGGCCGGTGCTCTGTACGTCGACCTCGACCCGTTTGGCGTCTCGGACGATGACACGTCGACCGGGGGACTGCGGTGGCCTGATCTTGCTGCCACCCGCGGCCGCATTCCGCCGGCGAGCCTGCGCGATGCCTTGCCGGCCATGGGAAGCGCCCGATATCTCGGCGGCTTCTCCGACGATGTGCCGCAGGAAGCGGTGGCGACCGTCCTCGAAGCAGGTGCCCGCGGGTTTCCCCTCACCGTGGTGGACGCACCGCGCGCGCTGAGTGGGCCGGTACGAGCAGCCTGGGCACGCAGTGATGTCGTGACGCTGGTCGTCGGTCCGGATGAGCGTCGTGCGGTGGACGCCCAAGCGGTCGTACACGCCGTACGCGAAAGCGGCAACCGAGTGGTGGTCGTGCCGCGCCTGTCCGCGGGTCCCCTCGTCGGATGGCATTTGGAACTGGCGAACCTGCTGCACACCGACGTCCTCCCGCCGATGCGTCACGATCGCGCCCTGGCGCGTGGCGATTCGATGAACGGACCGGTACCTCGATCGCTTCGATCGACGGTGGCCGCCCTGCTCGAGTCGATCGCGCCGCACCATCGAATCGGGGCGGCGTGATGACCAGCGATGCCCCGCTCGTCGATCGTGTTCGCCGCCGGCTCATCGACGGCGGTGCCGGTGTCAGCCCGAGTGCTGCTCGCGTGGCCGAACTCCTGCGCGATGAGGGCCTCGCCGTTGGAGATGAGTCGCTGCTGCGCCTGGTCTCGGAGTTACGTGATGAGTTCAGCGGAAGTGGGCCATTGCAGCCCCTGGTTCGTGATCCAGCGGTGACGGACATCTGCGTGAACGCCCCAGACGAGGTGTGGCTGGACCGCGGTGCGGGTCTGGAGCGGAGCCTGATCCACTTCCCCGACGCGCCGTCGGTCCTCCTCCTCGCTCAGAGGCTGGCTGCCGCAGCGGGACGACGGCTCGATGAAGCGGCGCCCTTTGTCGATGCGCGGTTGCCCGATGGTTCCCGCTTACATGCCGTGATCCCGCCCATTGCCGACGGCTGCACCGCCATCTCACTACGCATTCCCCGCCGCCGCGCATTCACCCTGGATGACCTGGTCGCCGCGGGCACGATCGACGAGGTGGTCTCATCGTGGCTTCGAGCCATCATCGACGCGCGACTTGCCTTCCTCATCACGGGAGGAACCGGTTCGGGTAAGACGACTGTGCTGTCCAGCCTGCTCAGTCTCATTCCCGCGACTGACCGGCTGGTGATTGTCGAGGACTCTGCCGAACTTCGTCCCCGTCATCCCCATGTGGTGCGGCTTCAGGCTCGTCCGCCGAATGTTGAGGGCGCGGGGTCGGTGACGCTACGTGACCTCGTGCGGCAGGCGCTGCGCATGCGACCGGACCGGGTGGTCGTCGGCGAGGTACGCGGGGCCGAGGTGGTCGATCTTCTTGCCGCACTCAACACCGGACATGAGGGCGGCTGCGGGACGGTGCATGCCAACTCGCCCGAGGACGTGCCCGCTCGCCTCGAAGCACTCGGGCTCATGGCTGGTTTACCGCGCGATGCGGTGCACTCACTTGTGGCGGCGGGACTGCATGCGGTGATTCATTTGGAACGCCGTCGAACCGGACGCCAACTGTCGGCGATCCACGTCATCGATGAGCATGCGGGCCGCTCGATCGCTGTGCCTGCGCTGGTGCGAGCACCTCACGGGTGGCACGTCGGCCCGGGATACGCGCCGCTGCGTGAGCGTCTTGGCTCCCACGCGCTGTCAGCGATGGCGCCGTGACTGCCGTACTTGTCATCCTGCTGCTCGTTGTCGCGGCGGTGCTGCTCCTCCTGCCGTCGCGCCGGCATCGGATCGGGTCCGGGCTCGTGGACGTCGGCTACCACGTGCAGCGGTATGCGTCGAAGCGCCTGCACCGGGCATCGGCTCGGCGTACCCGTCAGCGCGCGAACGTGCGCGAAGCCATGGCCGAGTGCGCGGCCGAGTTGTCGGCGGGCCAGCCGACTCGTCGGGCGCTGCTGCGGGCCTTCGACGACTCT
>JAYNIC010000124.1:0-4829 GCA_038108715.1 Candidatus Nanopelagicales bacterium
ACGCAGCAGCGGCGCCACGCCCCGGGCTCACGACCGCAGGATCTTCTCCATGGGCCGCCCCTTCGCCAGTTCATCGACGAGTTTGTCGAGGTAGCGGATTTGGCGCATCAAGGGGTCCTCGACCTCCTGCACCTTCACCCCGCACACCGACCCCGTGATCAGCGAGACGTTGGGGTTCAGGTCGGCCGATGCGAAAAACTCTTCGAACGTGGCGCCCGAGTCCAACTGATCCTTGAGTTCGGCCTCGTCGAACCCGGTCAGCCAGCAGATGATCTCATCGAGTTCGGCGACCGTGCGGCCCTTGCGTTCCACCTTGTTGACGTACGCCGGATAGACGTCCGACACCGCCATGGTGAAGATCCGACTCATAGCCGCGCATGCTACGCCGCCGGACTAGGACACCAGGCTTAACGCCGTGACCCCCACTACGAGCACGACGACGCCCGCAATCTGCAGGCGGCCCAACTTCTCCTTGAAGAGCAGGTAGGCCATGACCGCCGCGATCGGCGCGAACTGAGAAGCGAGCACTGACGTCACCGCAATCTGGTACTGCGCGCCGATAGCGAAACTGACACAGCCCAATACTTCGGTGAACCCCATCGCGATCACCAGTGGAGTTGTCGACCTGGTGATGCGCAGTCGGCGTACGACGACAAGCGGGATCAGGATGATGAGCACGCCGGCCAGTCGCGGCGGTAGCAGCACCCAGGCGATCGGCAACTCGTCGCTGAGATTGCCGATGGCGAAGAGGGATATGCCAAAGCATGCCGCCCCGACGGTCGCGAAGGTGACGGCCAGTACCGGTCGCTCGTGTTGGAGCGGCTCGGGATCCGGAGCAATCGCCGAGATGACGATGCCACCGACGATGACCAGGAGCAGGAACGCGATGACGGGAGCGATGCTCTCGCCGAGGATCGAAGCGATGACGGCCGAGATGGCGCCCTCAGTTGCCAGGATGGGTGCGACGACGCCGACCTTGCCGATGCGGAAGGCGAATCCGGCCACGAGGATGCCTACGACGTTGCCCAATCCCGCGATGACCATCCATGGCGTACTGGCCCCGAGGTTCGCGGGGAGGCCTGTTGCGCCGAGGAAGGGCAGGGTGATGACCAGGCCGACCAGCATGGTCCATGCGACCGACGAGCCCGGACCGATGATCTTGACGGTGCGTGACGAGATCAGGCTGCTGCTGGCAAAGAAGGCGGCCGTGAGCAGGCCGGCGACAACGCTCACCACGCAGCGGACACTATCCCCAGGGTCCCCCTGAAAGGGGATGGGATGTAACCGTGTTCACATCCTGGCAACATGCCCCCGGTACCGTCGTCACCGTGACTGTCACCCCGGACGACGCCGTCGCCGACCTCGACGCGGCGCTCCGCGAGGACATCCGACGCCTCGGCGCCCTCCTCGGTCAGGCACTCGCCGGCCATGAGGGGCCCTGGCTCCTTGACCTGGTTGAGGAGGTTCGTGGTGCCGTCCGCGAGTCCCCCGGCGGAGCCACAACCCTCATCGACGACCTTGACCTGCGCCAGGCCACCCTGCTCGCCCGGGCCTTCTCCATCTACTTCGACCTCGCGAACGTCGCCGAGCAGGTGCAGCGGGCACGCGACGTCACGGCGCGACGCCGTACCGAGGGCAGCCTGGTCACGAGCACCGCCCGCCGCGCGCGCGAGCAGGGCGTGACGCCCGAGCAGGCCGAACAGCTCGCGAGTGACATGTCTGTGCGTCCGGTCTTCACCGCACATCCCACCGAGGCGGCACGCCGTTCGGTCCTCACCAAGCAACGACGCATCGCCGACCTCCTGCTCGATGAGCACCTGGACGACGACACTCGCTGGGCGCGGATCGCCGAACTCGTCGAACTGCTGTGGCAGACCGACGAACTCCGGCTGGAGCAGCCGCAGGTCGTCGACGAAGCACGCAATGCCCTGTACTACCTCGACGACCTCGCGCGCGGCCCACTCGCCGAGGTGCTCGATGACCTCGCAACGGCCTTCCGCCTGCTCGGTGCTGACCTCCCACCGGACAGCACTCCGCTGACCTTCGGTTCGTGGATCGGCGGTGATCGCGACGGCAATCCCTTCGTGACACCGCCCGTGACTCGGTCGGTAATCGACTTCCAGCGCGACCACGCCATCGGCGACGTCCTTCCCATCGTCGACCGACTGCTCGAAGACCTCTCCGTGAGCGAACGCCTCGCGGGGCCCGACCCGGACCTGCGCGCGGCGGTCGAGGCTGATCTGGCTCACCTCCCGGAGTTCGACGAGAGATACCTGCGGTTGAACGCCGAGGAACCGATTCGGCTGAAGCTGTCTCTCATCCGCATGCGGCTTCGGCTGACCCGTGAGCGCATCGCGAACCGCAGCCGTCACATGCCGCACCGCGACTACCGGTCTACACGGGATCTGTTGGACGATCTCTCGCAGGTCCGCGCGTCACTGATGGCCACAGACGGCACGCTTGCCGCGCTGGGCGTCATCGACCGCGCCATGCGCGTAATCGCGTCAATCGGTCTTCCGCTTGCCACCCTCGACATTCGCGAGCACTCCGGCAAGTACGTCGACGCGCTCGATCAGTTGTTCGCGCGCGTCGGTGTCACTGCTGACTATCCCTCCATGACCTCCGCCGAGCGCTTCGCCCTACTCAGCGACGAACTCGCCTCCCGCCGGCCGCTCGCCCCGAGCCCACCGCCACTGGACAAGGCGGGGATGGCCACCTACGGCGCCTTCGTTGCCGCCCGCGAGGCCATTGAGCGCTACGGCCCGCGCACCATCGAGACCTGCATCATCTCGATGACCAAGGGGCCCGACGACGTACTCGCCGCCGTCGTGCTCGCCCGCGAGGCTGGCCTGGTCGATACCGACCGCGGGACGTCGATGGTGGGTTTCGTTCCCCTCCTGGAGACCGTCGATGAGCTGCGCGCGGCCCACGAGATCGTCGGCACCCTGCTGTCCGATCCCACCTACCGCCGCCTGCTCGCCAGCCGCGGCAATGTGCAGGAGGTCATGCTCGGCTACTCCGACTCCAACAAGGACGCCGGCATCACGACCTCACAATGGGAGATCCACCTCGCCCAGCGTCGCCTGCGGGATGTGGCCGCCGCAGCCGGGATCGGGCTGCGTCTCTTCCACGGTCGCGGGGGCACGGTGGGCCGCGGTGGCGGGCCGACGTACGACGCCATCCTCGCCCAGCCCTGGGGTGTTCTCGAGGGCCAGATCAAGGTCACCGAGCAGGGTGAGGTCATCTCCGACAAGTACCTCCTGCCAACCCTCGCCCGCTTCAACCTTGAGCAGATGCTGTCTGCGGTCATGGACGCCACGCTGCTGCACAACAAGCCACGCAACCCCATCGACGAGATGGCCCATTGGGACGAGGTCATGGTCACGGCGTCGGCCGCGGCACAGGCGCGCTACCGAACGCTCGTCGACGATCCGGAACTGCCGGCCTACTTCGCGGCCTCGACTCCGGTTGAGGAGTTCGGCAGCATGCACCTCGGTTCGCGCCCATCGCGCCGGCCGGACACCGAGTCCGGCATCAGCGGGCTGCGGGCCATTCCGTGGGTCTTCGGCTGGACGCAGTCGCGGCAGATCGTTCCCGGCTGGTACGGCGTCGGTAGTGGACTCGCCGCGGCACGCGCATCGGGTTGCGGTGATGTGCTGGCGACGATGTACGACGAGTGGCACTTCTTCAGGAACTTTCTCTCCAACGTTGAGATGACCTTGGCGAAGACGGACCTGTCGATCGCCCGACGCTACGTCGAGGAGTTGGTGCCGGACCACTTGCGGCGGTTCTTCACCGACATCGAACAAGAGCATCGACGCACCGTTGAGGAGATCCTCCGAATCACCGGCGAGTCCTCACTCCTGGCCGCCAATCCCACCCTGGCGCGCACCTTCGCCGTCCGTGACACCTATCTGCTCCCCCTGCATGCGATGCAGGTGCGACTCCTGCAGCGGATCCGCAGCATGAATGAGCCTGGACCGGAGTTGCAGCGCGCTCTGTCGGTGACGATCAACGGAATCGCCACCGGTCTGCGCAACACCGGCTAGTCGGTACCGAACTCCATCGCGGCGCGATCGAGCAACTTCTCATCGTCCACCGGCTCCAATGGTGCCGCGATCGCTTCCGCTCCACCGGCATCAAGATGCCCGACAAGATCAACGTGCCCGGAGCCCAACTGACCCTGGCCGGCGTACATCTCAAGCTTGGCGCGGGTATCGGCGATATCGAGGTTGCGCATCGTGAGTTGGCCGATGCGATCGGTGGGACCGAACGCCGCATCCTCGGTGCGCTCCATCGACAACTTGTCCGGGTGATAGCTCAGCGCCGGTCCACGGGTGTCGAGGATCGAATAGTCGTCACCACGACGTAGACGCAAGGTCACCTCACCGGTGACCGCGGAGGCCACCCACTTCTGCAGCGACTCGCGCAGCATGAGCGACTGCGGATCCAGCCAACGACCCTCGTAGAGCAGCCGCCCCAGGCGACGTCCCTCGGCGTGGTAGTTGGCGATGGTGTCCTCGTTATGGATCGCGCTGAGCAGCCGCTCGTAGGCGATGAAGAGCAATGCCATCCCCGGCGCCTCGTAGATGCCCCGGCTCTTGGCCTCGATGATGCGGTTCTCGATCTGATCCGCCATGCCCAGGCCGTGCCGGCCGCCGATGGCATTGGCTTCCCGCACCAGGTCAACCGCGCTGGCGAACTCGCGGCCGTTGATGCGCACCGGGCGTCCCTGACGAAACTCGATGGTGACGTCCTCGGTGGGAATCTCCACCGCCGGATCCCAAAAACGAACGCCCATGATCGGCTCAACGATTTCGATCGACACG
>JAYNIC010000124.1:4839-6825 GCA_038108715.1 Candidatus Nanopelagicales bacterium
CTTGGCCTCGTGGGTGGCACCCCAGATGTTGGCGTCGGTGGAGTAGGCCTTCTCCACCGAATCCCGATAGGGCAGATCGTGTTCACTCAGCCCCTGCGACATCTCGGTGCGACCACCAAGTTCGCCGACGAAGTCCGCGTCGAGCCACGGCTTGTAGATGCGCAACTGCGGGTTGGCCAGCAGACCGTAGCGATAGAAGCGCTCGATGTCATTGCCCTTGTACGTCGATCCATCACCCCAGATGGAGACGTCGTCCTCCTGCATCGCGCGGACCAGCAAGGTGCCTGTAACAGCGCGGCCGAGCGGAGTGGTGTTGAAGTAGGTGCGCCCCCCAGCGCGAATATGGAAGGCGCCGCACGACATGGCGGCGAGCCCCTCTTCGACCAGCGCAGGCGTGCAGTCAACAAGCCGCGAGATCTCGGCGCCATATTGCAGCGCCCGATCCGGGACGCTGTCGATATCCGGCTCGTCGTACTGACCGAGATCGGCGGTGTAGGTGCACGGGATGGCGCCCTTGTCGCGCATCCACGCGACGGCGACAGAGGTGTCGAGGCCGCCGGAGAAGGCGATCCCGACACGCTCACCTATGGGGAGGGATGCGAGGACCTTGGACACGAGGCGACCCTATCGGCACACTAGGGCGGCAACCGAATGCAGGAGGAGGACTCATGGCTGAGAGCAAGGATGTCGACAAGGGTGGGGTGCCGTGGGGCGCGGTCATCGCCGGAATCATTGCGGTGCTCGCCCTGGTAGTCATCGTCCAGAACAGCGAGAGCACGAATGTCCAACTCTTCGGGCTGACGATCGCCCTGCCGCTGTGGCTGATGCTGCTCATCTTCTTCCTGCTCGGCGTCCTATGCAGCGGGCTCGTCCGCCGCGGCGTGCGCAAGGCCGCGGGCCGGGACGCCAAGAAGGACTAGATCTGGCTCGCGAGTGTCGAATTACGGGGTGCCTTGACGGCGTGTCGAGCCCCGTTATTCGACACTCGGCGAAGGGGTGGTTTCGCTAGGCCGGTTGGCCGTCGTCCTCGCCGGTGAGCCTGGCCTCCGCCTCAGCGGCCCGGCGCAACGCTGCCTCCAAATCCACCTGGGCCTGGCCGTACGCCGTCCAGTCCCCCGCCGCCAGTGCCGCCTGCCCCCTGTCGTACGCCGCCTGGGCGTCCGACAGTGCCGCCTGGAGATCTTCAAGCGGGTCCCCGGATGGGGCCGGCGTCGGATCCGGAGTCGGCGTGGGCTGGGGATCTGGGTTTGGATCCGGTGTCGGATCCGGTGTGGGCAGGGGATCAGACTCGAAGACCTTGGCCAATGCCTCGTCAAGAGTGTCCTCCAACGCGACGTTGGAGCCGTATCCGGCCAGCACCTTGCGCAGCAGCGGATAGCCGTCCTGGGTCGCCCGCAGATACACCGGCTCGACGTACAGCAGCCCGCCGTTGAAAGGCAGCGACAACAGGTTGCCCAAATCGACCTCGGAGCCGCCGCGGCGCAGCAGCGAGAGCTCAGCGCTGATCTCAGGGTCGGACTCGAAGTTGTTCTGCACCTGCGTCGGGCCCGGAATGGTGGTGTTGCTCGGCAGTTGCAGGACCCTGATCTTGCCGTAGCCGTCCCCGGGCGCACTGTCAGCCGCCATGAAGGCCGCGAGCGTAGGCCGGCGCTGTGGCGCGAACGTCGTCGTGAGGGAGAACGCCGGCTGATCCTGCCCCGGCATCTGCAGGGTGAGGTAGTACGGCGGCTGGAATTGCTGAATGGCCTGGGTGGGATCGAATGGCACGATCCAGAAGTCGGTTCCGTTGTAGAAAGTCGCCGGATCGGTGACGTGGTAGCGCGACATCACGACGCGCTGCACCTTGAACAGATCCTGCGGATAGCGCACGTGCGCCTCCACCGCCTCCGGCATGTCCGACAGCGGCTGAACGACCTCGGGGAAAGCCTTCATCCAGGTCTGCAGGACCGGATCCGAGGCGTCCCAGGCGTACAGTGACACTGTGCC
>JAYNIC010000125.1:0-6778 GCA_038108715.1 Candidatus Nanopelagicales bacterium
GATCTGCTGATCGTTGTTGGGTCCGGCAACTCCTCCAACTCCGTTCGCCTCGTGGAGGTTGCCCTGGAGTCCGGGGCGACAGCGGCATATCGGATCGATGCGGCAGCCGAAATCGACGAGGCGTGGTTGGACGGCGTGGAGACTGTCGGCGTGACGTCAGGCGCGTCAGTTCCGGAGACGCTGGTCGACGGTGTGCTCGCATACCTGGCCGAACGTGGCTATGGGGTGGTGCAGGAGGTTTCTTCGGCGGAAGAGACCCTCATCTTCGCGCTCCCGCCCGAACTACGCCGGGACCTCAGGGCTGCCGGCGACTGACCGCTCTGCGGTTCAGCACGATCACCAGTGCCGCAATGGTGGCCCCGAAAATCCACAGGGCGTTCGAACCCAGAGTCGTGACGATCATGAAGGCTTCGTTGATGAGCCAGTCGCCCGATGTGCTCACCGTCAATTGACCCGCGGTGAGCGTGGCGAGGAAGAAGGCGAGCGGTGGCGCGACGACCGCGATGAGGGCGTCATCCGGCCGCACCGCGAATGCCGCGTAGACACTGGCCACCACGAGCGCGATGCCGGTGAGCCAGCCAAGGCCGACCTGGCCCATGACCAGGGCATCGGCGAACGCCATGACGACGGTGACCCCAATGACGATGAGCCAGACGCTGCCTGCCCCGATCCCGCGTTGTGCGTGTGCACCCGACCGGCGCGCCGGTCCGGACTCCGTGGCCGGCGGGGGAGGTGCGGATACGTCGAGGACCTCGACGGGTGCCGGAACGACGGGCACGGGAACGACGGGAGCGACGACGGCCGGGATGTCCGGCATCGTCCCGGAAAGGGTCTCTGGCTCCGGGGCCATCTTAGGCGCCGAGGAGCTCGCCAGGCTCACGCTGCGCAGGCCGACCACCTCGTCGAGGGCGAGGGCGGGCACGGCGTCGTCGGCGGCCGATCCCTCCGCGCGCAGCGACCGGAACAGTCGCCCCGTGGGAGTCGTCGTGTCGCTCACGATCGACAAGGCTACGGGATGGCGGCCTTCAGTTCAGACGGCCCGGTGTCTCGACTCCGCTGAGTGATGGGTTCTGGCGCGGTGAGTTCGCTATCGCCCACGCCGAGTTCGCAGAGGCGTCGAGCCGAGACCAGGAGCCGACCCTCGAGCGAGCCCACGGCCCTGTTGTAGTGGCTGACGGCTGCGTCAAGGGAACTGCCCATCCGGCGGACGTGATCGAGGAAGGTGCCGAGGCGTTCGTAGAGTTCGCGGCCAAGGGCGTGGATCTCCCGCGCATTGTCGGCAATTGCCTCGCGACGCCACACGTGGGCGACGGTGCGAAGGAGTGCGAGGAGCGTCGTGGGGGTCGCCACGATGACACCGCGCGCAAAGGCCCGGTCAAGCAGCGTCGGATCCTCGTGCAAGGCGATGCCGAGCATGGATTCGGCGGGTAGGAAGAGCACGACGGCGTCGAGAGAGCCGTCATATCGACGCCAGTAATCCTTGGCGCCAAGCCGATCGAGGTGGGCGGCGACGTCGCGTGCGTGTTGCCCGAAGAGTTCGCTGCGTCGTGAAGTTTCATCGGTGGATTCGGCCTCGAGGAGCGCGGCCAGTGGGACCTTCGCGTCGACGACCAGACATCGACCGGCGCCGAGGTCCACGACGAGGTCGGGACGGATCGCGCCATCGTCGGTTGAGCGCGTGTCCTGCTCGATGAAGTCAACGTGCTCCAGCATGCCGGCGGCTTCGACCAGTCGGCGTAGGTGTGCCTCTCCCCATCGACCGCGTACGTCGACCCGACCCAGCGCGGTGGCCAGCGAACCGGTCTCGCGGCGAATGACCTCGGCGGTTGCCTCTACGTGGCGGAGTTGCTCGCCGATCTCTGCTCGCATGCCTGCCTGATCGGCGCGACGGAGCGACTCTGCCTCATCGAGCCGGCGTCCGAGTCGGTCCAAGGCGGTCTCGACCGCGACGAGGTCGGGGGCGTCGGCTGCTGATCGGGCGCGAGAGCGACCCAATGCATAGCCGGCGAGTAGGACGAGGGCGGCCGACACAGTGGTGAGCAGCAGGGCCAGCAGGGTGGCGGAGGTATCCATGCCCCGACTGTGACAGGGGGGTCCGACATCGCCGTGAGAATCGCGCCGAACCGCAGGCCCGGCGGCGGTTGCCTGCCCACCGCCTAGGATCGGCCCACTATGGCTCTCACTATCGGCATCGTTGGCCTGCCCAACGTCGGCAAGTCCACCCTCTTCAACGCCCTCACTGAGAATGACGTCCTCGCGGCGAACTACCCCTTTGCCACGATCGAACCGAACACCGGTGTCGTGGAGGTACCGGACCCCCGGCTCGCCGTACTCGCGCAGATCTTCGGCTCGGAGCGGATCCTGCCCGCGACGGTGCAGTTCGTCGATATCGCCGGCATCGTCAAGGGCGCCAGCGAAGGTGCGGGTCTTGGCAACCAGTTCCTGGCCAACATTCGCGAGTCCGATGCCATCTGTCAGGTGCTGCGGGCCTTCGATGATCCGGACGTCGTACATGTCGAGGGTCGGGTGGATCCGGCGGAAGACCTCGCCACCATCAATACCGAGCTGATCCTCGCCGACATGCAGACGGTCGAAAAGGCCATCCCGCGCCTGCAGAAGGAGGCGCGCATCAACAAGGAGCGCGCGGGTGCGCTCGCGGCCGCGGAGAAGGCGCTGCAGATCCTCAACGAGGGCACGACCATCTTCGCCTCCGGCATGGACGCCTCTGAGATACGTGAACTCTTCCTGTTGACGGCCAAACCCTTCCTGTACGTCATCAACGCCGACGAAGAGCAACTCTCGGACGCGGCGTTCCGGCAGAAGATGCGCGATCTGGTGGCACCGGCCGAAGCGGTCTTCCTCGACGCCAAGATCGAGGCCGAACTCGTCGGTCTTGAGCACGACGAGGCACTCGAACTCCTTCAGTCGATCGGACAGGACGAGTCAGGTCTCGATGCGCTCGCCCGTGTCGGTTTCGACACGCTCGGCCTGCAGACCTATCTGACCGCAGGGCCTAAGGAGGCCCGCGCCTGGACCATCCACAAGGGCGATACCGCACCCCAAGCCGCAGGGGTCATCCACACCGACTTCCAGAAGGGTTTCATCAAGGCCGAGGTCGTGTCCTTCGACGACCTTGTGGATGCCGGCGCGATGGCCGAAGCCAAAGCGCGCGGCAAAGTACGTATGGAGGGCAAGGACTACGTCATGGCCGATGGCGACGTGGTCGAGTTCCGCTTCAACGTCTGATCACGCGACCGTGCCGCCCTGGGACTCGACGACGAGGCGGATGCGGTGCGCCAGCTCGATGTCGAGCTGGGTGACGCCCCCGGCACTGTGGGTGGACAGCGAAAAGGTGATCGTGCGCCAGCGGATGTCGATATCCGGATGGTGATTCATCTCCTCGGCCTCGAGCGCGACCTCATCGACTCCAGCGATCGCGGTGGGGAAGTCGGGAAAGGCATACGTGCAGCCGATCGCCTCGGTCGTGCCGGCCCACCCGGGCAGCGAGGCGAGTTGATCGGCTACTTCCTGGTCGCTCAGTACCCTGCTCATGACATCAGGGTGGCAGACTTCGGCTCGTGGAGAAGGTCACCGGTCCGAAGTCGTACTTCCCGTCCATCGAGAAGAAGTACGGCGAGCCCATTGAGTACTGGATGACGCAACTCGACGCCGTGCGCGACGCCAAGCACATGGAGCAGGTGGCTCACCTCAAGGAGATGGGCATGGGTCACGGTCATGCGAATGCCGTTGTGGCCGTCTATCGCAAGGACAACGATCTGTAGTGGACCTGCACGTCACCGGGGAAGTGCTCTACTGGCCCGGACCGTCGCCGCACTACTTCTTGCCGATCACCGGCCCGCAGGCGGATGAGGTCGCCGATGTCGCCCGCGACCTGACGTACGGCTGGGGCTGCATTCCGGTCGACGTGACGATGGGGGACGTGACTTGGTCGACGAGCCTGATGCCCAAGGACGGTGGTTACCTCGTCCCGATCCGCAAGGCGATGCGGGAGGTGGCGGGATTGACGGAGGGCGATAAGGCGTCGATGACCGTCACCCTCGGCGGGCCGTCCCCCCGCATGTCACCATCACGTCATGAGTGATCTCGCCTACTCCGTCGAACGTGACTACGCCGTGCCTATCGATCGCATGTGGCATGCCTGGACCGACTCGAGTGCGTTGCAGGAGTGGTACGCGCCGACCGACCTCGTCGTCGTACCGGGATCGACCGTATCCGAACCGGTTGTAGGCGGTCGGTGGGCGACAGCGGTGGATGCTTCCGCCTATGGTCACGTCGCCTACTTCTGGGGCCGCTATAGCGAGGTCGACGAGCCCACACGGGTAATTCACTCCATGTCGTACTCCCAGGACGAGTCGGACTTCCTCGAGCACTCGGATGAAGCCGAGCAGCATCTGGTCGTCGTGGACATGGAGCCGCGAGGAGAGGGCTGCTGGGTGCGGTTCGCGCAGTACGGCGACATGCCCGC
The DNA here is from genome assembly GCA_038108715.1 of Candidatus Nanopelagicales bacterium. Lineage (GTDB taxonomy): Bacteria > Actinomycetota > Actinomycetes > S36-B12 > S36-B12 > Mxb001. The sequence continues at coordinate 4,487 of JAYNIC010000125.1, forward strand.
TGAGCAGGCGCAGATGGCTCAGCAGGGAATGGAGAGTTACTTCGATTCGCTGGGGAACTTCCTCACGCGTTGATGTGCCAATGCCACGTCGGGGCGAACCTTCGTCACGGTGAGCCGAAGTGATCGACCATAGGATTCGGTCATGCCACTGCACCTGTCGAGGGTTCCCGGCGAGTACGCGGTTCATCGGCTGGCGCCCGATGCGACCGTCCCCGGGCAGGCGTGGCAATCACCGTTCGTTTCGGTGTCACGCTCGCCTGATGAACTGAGCATCATCACCGACGCCCGGATCCGCTTCGAGGCGCAGCGCACCGAGGCGCCCTGGTGCGCCTATCGCGTACCCGACGCCATGGACTTCAATGTCGTGGGCGTCATGGCCGCGCTCACCGCCCCGCTCGCACACGCGGGCATCGCCCTGCTCGCGGTGGCCACCTTCGACACCGACTACGTACTTGTGCATGGCGACTGCGGCGAGGCTGCCGAGATCGCCTGGCGCTCTGCCGGCATCGAGATTGTCTGAACGGCGCCATCACATGACTGTTGTCGTCGTCGCGGGAGCCATCGAACGTGATGGTCGCTACCTCGCTGCCCGGCGTACCCGACCTGATTGGGCCGCCGGACGCTGGGAGTTCCCCGGCGGCAAGGTGGAGCCGGGAGAGTCCGAGGAGTCTGCCCTCGCCCGCGAACTGCACGAGGAACTCGGCGTGGCTACTGAGATCGTCCGCCGCGTATCGGGGGAGTGGGCACTGCACGACGACCTCGTCCTCCACCTGTACGTCGTGCGCCTGTTGAGTGGAGAGCCGCAGGCGCTCGACCACCATGACGAATTGCGCTGGGTGAGTCCGGCGGAATTCGACCAGATCCCCTGGCTGGAGTCGGATGTGGAGGCGGTGAGGTCGCTCGGTCAGGGTCCCACGTAGGGTCTCCCGGTGACCGCCGCCCGTTCGGACCTGCGCAATATCGCCATCGTCGCCCACGTCGACCACGGCAAAACCACCCTCGTCGACGCCATGCTGTGGCAGTCCGGCGCCTTTCGGGCCAATCAGGATGTCGATGACCGGGTCATGGACTCGATGGATCTGGAGCGCGAAAAGGGCATCACGATCCTGGCCAAGAACACCTCGGTGCGGTACGTCGGACCCTCCGCCCCTGAGGGTGGGGTCACCTTCAACATCATCGACACCCCCGGGCACGCCGACTTTGGCGGCGAGGTGGAGCGAGGTCTGGAGATGGTGGACGGCGTTGTCCTGCTGGTGGACGCGTCCGAGGGGCCCCTGCCGCAGACGCGGTTCGTGCTGCGCAAGGCGCTGGCCAAGAGGCTGCCTGTGGTCCTGGTCATCAACAAGGTGGATCGTCCCGACTCGCGCATCGCCGAGGTCGTCGACGAGGCCTACGAACTGTTCCTCGACCTCGACGCGACCGATGAGCAGATCGACTTCCCCATCGTCTACACCAGCGCCAAGGCGGGGCGCGCCTCACTGGAACGCCCGGAGAACGGTGCCATGCCGGCTGAGGACAACCTCGAGCCGTTGTTCGCAACCTTGCTCACGGCCATACCCGCACCGTCGTACGACGAGGACGCGCCGCTGCAGGCGCACGTCACCAACCTCGACGCCTCGCCGTACCTCGGACGCCTGGCGCTGTGCCGCGTGCACGAGGGCACGATTCGCAAGGGTCAGCAGGTGGCCTGGATGAAGGCCGACGGATCCGTCGAGCGGGCCAAGGTGGTCGAACTCCTCATGACCGAGGCGCTCGATCGCGTGCCGGTCGCCGAGGCGGGCCCGGGCGACATCATCGCCGTCGCCGGCATCCCCGACATCACCATCGGCGAGACCCTCGCCGATCCGGAGCATCCGGTGGCGCTTCCTGTCATCACCGTGGACGAGCCGTCGATCTCGATGACCTTCGGCATCAACACCTCTCCGCTCGCCGGACGCAGCGGCGGGACCAAGCTGACCGCCAGCATGGTCAAGGACCGCCTCGAGCAGGAGATCGTCGGCAATGTCTCCATCCGCGTCCTGCCGACCGAGCGTCCGGACACCTGGGAGGTCCAGGGCCGCGGCGAACTCCAACTGGCGATCCTGGTGGAGATGATGAAGCGCGAGGGCTTCGAACTCACCGTGGGCAAGCCGCAGGTCGTCACGCGCGAGATCGACGGCAAGTTGTGTGAGCCGGTCGAGCGCCTGAGCGTCGACATCCCGGAGGACTATCTCGGTGTCGTCACGCAACTCATGGCGCTGCGCAAGGGCCGCATGGAGCAGATGATCAACCACGGCACCGGCTGGGTGCGTA
>JAYNIC010000126.1:0-5724 GCA_038108715.1 Candidatus Nanopelagicales bacterium
CACTGCGAGAGTGGAGATGTCGTGGTGCGGGATGCGTGGCTACCCGCTGACCTCGCCCCCGGGGACCTAATAGTCGTCGCCGGGACCGGTGCCTACTGCCGTTCGATGGCCTCGCAGTACATCTACCTGCCGCGTCCGGCGGTCATCGCCGTGCGCGAGGGGTTGGCGAGCACGGTCCTTCGCCGGGAGACCGAAGCCGACCTACTGTCCCTGGACCCGGGTGCTCAGCCGGGGCGGTCCTCGGCCGAGCCAATCTGAGAGGCTTAGGGTCCTGTCCCACCACCGGTGGTGGGCAAAAGTCGATCGGGAGCTGCCATGTCTGCCGCACCTCTTGCCGTCGCCCTCCTTGGAGGCGGAACTGTCGGTGCGCAGGTGGCCCGCCTGCTGCTCGAGCAATCGGCTGACCTCGAGGCCCGCGTCGGGGCACCGTTGCAGCTTGTCGGCGTCGCGGTCCGTGACGCGGCCAAGCCGCGCGAGGGAATCCCTGCCGAACTCATCACCGATGACGCAGCAGCGCTGGTGGCCCGCGGCAGCGACATCGTCGTCGAGGTCATGGGGGGCATCGAGCCGGCGCGCACTCTCATCCTGCAGGCGATGGCCGCCGGCTCAAGCGTGATCACGGCGAACAAGGCGCTCCTCGCTGCCGACGGCGGCACCCTTTATCGAGCCGCGGAGGAGGCCGGCGTCGACCTGTACTTCGAGGCGTCGGTTGCCGGAGCCATTCCGCTCCTGCGCCCGCTGCGCGAGTCCCTTGCCGGTGACCGCGTCCTGAAGGTCCTCGGGATCGTCAACGGCACGACGAATTTCATTCTCAGCAAGATGGACGAGGAGGGCGCGGCCTACGCGGAGGTCCTGGCCCAGGCCCAAGCCCTCGGGTACGCCGAGGCAGATCCGACCGCCGATGTGGGAGGCCTTGACGCCGCAGCGAAGGCTGCCATCCTCGCTGAGCTTGCCTTTCACACCCGGGTCACCTTCGACGACGTGTCGTGCGAGGGGATCACCGAGGTGACCTCGGCAGACGTCGAAGCAGCCCGTGACATGGGCTTTGTCATCAAGTTGCTCGCTGTCGCCGAGCGCACGGAGGACGGCGGGGGCGTGATTGTCCGAGTGCACCCGGCGATGGTGCCGCGCGACCATCCCCTCGCGAGCGTGCGTGACGCTTTCAACGCGGTATTCGTCGAGGCCGAGGCAGCTGGCGAAATGATGTTCTACGGCCGCGGCGCGGGCGGAGCTCCGACGGCGAGCGCGATTCTTGGTGACCTTGTCGCTGCGGCCCGCAACCGTGTCTCTGGGGGACGCGGGCCGGGTGAATCCACGTACGCCGACCTGATGGTGCGACCGATTACGGAGGCCAAGACGCGCTATTACGTCAACCTGGACGTGGCTGATCGTCCGGGTGTCCTGGCGGCCATCGCCCAGGCCTTTGCCGACAACGGCGTGAGTATTCAGGTGGTGCGCCAGGACGGTCATGGCGCGGATGCCGGGCTCGTCGTGCGCACCCACCTGGCCACCGACGGCGCGCTCAGCCGGACGATCGAGGAACTGCGCCGCCTTGACGCGGTCAAGGAAGTCCTGGGCGTGATGCGTGTCGAAGGAGAGGCGGGAGCGTGACTTCCGCAGGAGCGCCGCAATGGCGCGGCCTTATCGAGGAGTACCGCTCGTGGCTGCCCGTCGACGAGTCGACACCGGTCGTCACTTTGCGCGAAGGCGGCACCCCGCTCGTCTACGCCTGCACGATCAGTGAGATGACCGGGTGTCAGGTCTGGTTGAAGTACGACGGCGCCAATCCCACGGGGTCGTTCAAGGACCGCGGTATGACGATGGCCATCAGCAAGGCGGCCCAGGATGGCGCCAAGGCGGTCATCTGCGCCTCTACCGGCAACACCTCCGCGAGTGCCGCAGCGTATGCGGTGAAGGCGGGCATGGTGTGCGCAGTCTTGGTGCCCGAGGGGAAGATCGCCATGGGCAAACTTGCTCAGGCAATCGTCCACGGCGCAAAACTCCTTCAGGTGCAAGGCAATTTTGACGATTGCCTCACCTTGGCGCGCGGACTCGCCGATGACTACCCCGTGAGCTTGGTCAACAGCGTCAACCCCGACCGCATCGAAGGCCAGAAGACGGCGAGCTTCGAAGTGGTCGACTTGCTGGGCGATGCCCCCGACATCCACTGCCTTCCCGTTGGCAACGCGGGCAATATCACCGCCTACTGGAAGGGCTACAACGAGTACGACGCGTCCGGACACGCCACGCATCGTCCGCGCATGTGGGGCTTCCAGGCCGCCGGTGCCGCGCCGCTGGTGTCAGGGTCGCCCGTCGAGAAGCCCGAGACCATCGCCACCGCCATTCGCATCGGCAATCCAGCGTCATGGGACCAGGCCATCGCTGCGCGGGATGAGTCCGCAGGCTTGATCGATGCGGTGAGCGATGAGCAGATCCTCGCGGCGTACCACCTGCTCGCCGAGAAGGAGGGCCTTTTCTGCGAGCCGGCGAGCGCGGCGAGCGTCGCTGGTTTGTTGCAGCAGCACGCGCGTGGCGATCTCGATCCCGGCCAGACCGTCGTGTGCACGCTGACCGGGAACGGCCTGAAGGACCCGCAGTGGGCCCTGGCCGACGCGCCCGATCCAACAGTCGTGCCCATCGATGCGGCCGTCGCGGCCGCCGCTCTCGGGCTTCGGGGCTAGGTGATGTCCGTGAGTTTCCGGTCCTCAGGCGTCGAGGTCGTCGTGCCGGCCACAAGCGCCAACCTCGGTCCCGGCTTCGACAGTCTGGGTTTGGCCCTGGGCGTGCACGACCACGTGGTCGCGATGGTGACGGAAGATCCGGGAGTTCTCGTGCACATCGAGGGCGAGGGTGCCGGCGTCTTGCCGACGGATGAAGAACACCTGGTGGCGCGCGCGATGTTCGCGGCGTGGACCGCGATGAGCGTTGACGCCCCGGGTGTGGTGATCCGCTGCACCAACGCGATTCCGCAGGGCCGAGGGATGGGTTCGTCGGCATCGGCGATCGTGGCCGGCATCATGCTGGCCCGTGGTCTGGTGGTTGACGGCGAAGATCTGTTACCCGACGACGAGGTGCTCGGTCTCGCCACCCGCATGGAGGGGCATCCGGACAACGTCGCCGCCGCACTACTCGGTGGCTTCACCACGGCCTGGGTCGACTCCGATGATGAGGGAGCGCCGCACGCCAGTGCGGTGACGCACGCGGTGCACGCTCAAGTCGTCCCCGTCGTATGTGTTCCGCAACAGCCCATGGCGACCGCTACTGCGCGGGGGATGCTCGATGAGCGCGTGGAGCGTGCGGATGCGGTATTCAACATTGGTCGAGTCGCTCTTCTCACGCATGCGCTGACCGAGGCACCCCAGATGTTGTTCCCCGCCCCAGAGGACCGCTTGCACCAGCAGGTCCGAGCCGCGGCGTACCCCGAGTCCCACGCCCTCATGCTCGCGCTACGCGAGAGGGGGATAGCTGCGGTCATCTCAGGAGCGGGGCCTTCGGTGTTGGCACTGGCGACGACACCGGCCGAGGTTGCCGACGCACTGGCACAGGTGCCGGCCGACTGGCAGGCCTCGGTGGTGGCCGTGGATTCAGCGGGCGCCCGGGTGCATGTCCGGGGGGTGTGAGCATCACAGGCCCGGTGGGTGCTAGCCTTTGGTCATTGGTCCTCATGGACCGGTTTCCACCGGATTCTCGGAGACTTTGTTGATTGCGGGCTCGTCGCCCAATTCGCACCCACTCCGTGAAACCACCCGACCGCAGTTCGTCGCGGTCGGACGTATGCCGCCACATGCACTCAAAGTCGGGCGGGCACGAAAAGTCCTCACCACATCGGTTGGGGCAGTCACGAAGGACACCAGGTGACCGACACCTCCACATCGAATTCCACCAAGTCCGGCAAAGGCCTGTCCGGCATGCTCCTCCCTGAGTTGAAGCAGCTGGCCTCCTCCATGGGCATCAGCGGCGCCAGCGGGATGCGCAAGGGCGACCTCGTCGCTGCGATCTCGGCCAAGCAGTCCGGATCGGGCAACGGCTCCGCAGAGCCCCGGCAGCGCTCAGAGCGCAAGCCGCGCGAGGCCTCGGACGCCGGGGCCGCGAACGCAGGCGACAAGCCTTCCGGGTCCACCCAGACCGACCACGCGGAGAGCAACGAGCAGGGCGGCAAGGGCAACCGCGACGCCAACAGATCAGCCAACCGAGACAACGGCAACGACCGCTCCTACGACGATGACGAGGGCGGATCTCGCCGTCGTCGTCGCCGCGGCCGTGATCGCTTCCGCGACCGCCGTGATCGTCGCCCCGGAGGTGGCAACGAGCAGGAGGTCGAACTCAGCGAGGACGACGTCGTCGTTCCCGTGGCCGGGATCCTCGACATCCTCGACAACTACGCCTTCGTCCGGACCGCCGGCTACCTGCCCAGCCCGAACGACGTCTACGTCTCGTTGTCGATGGTCAAGCGCCACGGCCTCCGCAAGGGCGATGCCATCACCGGAGCTGTGCGCCAACCTCGTGAGGGGGAGCGCCGCGAGAAGTTCAACCCGCTCGTGCGCATCGATACGGTCAACGGATCCGAGCCAGACGTCGCGCGTCAGCGCCCTGACTTCACCAAGCTCACTCCGCTGTACCCGCAGGAACGTCTGCGACTGGAGACGGAACCCGGCAACCTCACCACGCGCGTCATCGACCTGGTCGCCCCCATCGGCAAGGGTCAGCGTGGTCTGATCGTCTCGCCTCCCAAGGCGGGCAAGACGATGGTCCTCCAGGCGATCGCCAACGCCATCACGGCGAACAACCCCGAATGCCACCTCATGGTCGTGCTCGTCGATGAGCGGCCCGAAGAGGTGACCGACATGCAGCGCTCGGTCAAGGGCGAGGTCATTGCCTCGACCTTCGATCGTCCCGCCGAGGACCACACGATCGTGGCTGAGCTGGCCGTCGAGCGAGCGAAGCGACTTGTCGAGCTCGGCCACGATGTCGTGGTCCTTCTGGACTCGATGACTCGCCTGGGCCGCGCCTACAACCTGGCGGCCCCGGCCTCTGGGCGCATTCTGTCCGGCGGCGTCGACTCCACAGCGCTCTACCCGCCCAAGAAGTTCTTCGGCGCTGCGCGCAATATCGAGAACGGCGGCTCGCTGACGATCTTGGCGACGGCGCTGGTCGAGACGGGCTCCCGCATGGACGAGGTCATCTTTGAGGAGTTCAAGGGCACCGGCAACATGGAGCTCAAGCTCGACCGCAAGCTCGCCGACAAGCGAATTTTCCCCAGCGTCGACGTTGACGCGTCGGGTACGCGCAAGGAAGAGCTCCTCATGGCGCCGGACGAGCTCAAAATCGTCTGGAAGTTGCGTCGGGTCCTGCATGCCCTCGACCAGCAGCAGGCCATCGAACTGCTCCTCACCAAGCTCCGCGAGACGACGAGCAACCTTGAGTTCCTCCTCCAGGTGCAAAAGACGACCCCGTCGGTCACCTCCTCGGAGTCCGACGACTAGGGCGCCCGCGAAGCACGCCGATTGGGGTGTTCGGGCCCTCATGGCGTACCCTTCCCTGGTCCGGTTCACCGCCTCGGCGGACCCGGCCACTCACCTAAGGAGCAATCATGAAGTCGGGCATCCACCCCGAATATGTCGAGACCACGGTCACCTGTTCGTGCGGTTCGACGTTCACGACTCGGAGCACCGCCAAAAACGGCGTCATCCACGCCGATGTGTGCTCGCAGTGCCATCCGTTCTA
>JAYNIC010000126.1:5734-6725 GCA_038108715.1 Candidatus Nanopelagicales bacterium
TCGCGTCGCGAAGTTCGAGAAGCGCTTCGGCAGCAAGGGCAAGGCCGCTTCCTCGGCCGAGTGACCTACGCCGCCGCACCACGCTGAGGGAGGCTGGCCGCGATGTTCGACGCCTGCGTCGATCTGCTGGCTGAGTACTCCGCCATTGAGGAACGACTCGCCGACCCGTCGGTGCATGCCGACCCGGCGGAGGCTCGCCGATTGGCCCGTCGTCATGCCGAACTACGCCCGACCATCGAGGCTTATCGGCATTGGGTGTTGCTTGGCGAGGACATCGCTGCTGCGCGCGAGCTCGCCGATGCGGACCCGGCCTTTTCCGAGGAAGCCGACTCACTCGAAAAGCAGCGCGTTGAGGTGTCCGAAACTTTGCGTCGCCTGCTGATCCCGCGTGATCCGCTGGACAGCAAGGACGTCATCGTCGAGATCAAGGCGGGCGAAGGCGGTGAGGAGTCGGCCCTGTTCGCGGGCGACCTGTTGCGCATGTACCTGCGGTACGCCGAGCGGCGTGGCTGGGCTGCCGAGGTCCTCGAGGCCGAGGAGTCCGACCTGGGCGGCTATCGCGACGTGGCGATCGCCGTCAAGGCCCGCGGCGTACCGGAACCCGGCGAGGCGCCGTACGCGCGATTGAAGTATGAGGGTGGCGTCCACCGCGTCCAACGGGTCCCGGTTACCGAATCACAGGGGCGCATCCACACGTCAGCTGCCGGCGTTCTGGTGTTGCCTGAAGCCGAGGAGGTTGATGTAACGATCGACCCCAACGATCTGCGCATCGACGTCTATCGCTCGTCTGGTCCCGGTGGACAGAGCGTCAACACCACCGATTCAGCTGTTCGGATCACACATCTGCCGACCGGGACCGTGGTGTCCTGTCAGAACGAGAAGAGCCAATTGCAGAACCGTGAGCAGGCCCTGCGCATCCTGCGGGCACGCCTGCTCGCCCTCGCCGAGGAGCAGGCGGCGCAGGAGGCGTCGGATTCACGCCGCGCCCAGG
>JAYNIC010000127.1:0-2377 GCA_038108715.1 Candidatus Nanopelagicales bacterium
CCGTGAACCCCCGGGTGTGGGGGCCATGTAAACGATGTCATGAATGTCGCAGGTGTGTCGCAGGGGGCGCGCCGAAGGTGGCGCAGATCACGTTTGGGGCCCCATATCGTGGGCCCCCGGACGATCGAGGTCAGCGCTTCTGATACAGCGCCGATCCCTTCTTCCACTCGTTCCACTTCCAGTTCCAGTAACCCGCGAGGTAGTCGTCAGTGCCGATCTTGACCTTTGAGCCGTTGTACTCGGCGATGTCTCCGAACTTTGTGTTTCGGAAGAGCCACTGCATGTCGCTGACCGTCATGTTTGTGCAGCCGTGCGAGGTATTGGCGTAGCCGAGGCTGTAGTTCCACGGCGCATCGTGGATGTATTCGCCGTTGTCGTTGACCCGGATAGCCCAGTTCACCGTGACATCCCAGCCCTCCTCGGGGTCCGGGTTGTAAAGGCGCTTATCGGGAATGTGCGCGGTGAGGATCTTGGTTCCGGACTCGGTCTCCCAGCCAGCCATGCCACCCGAGATTGAGAAGGTGCGGGTCGTTTCACCATTGATCGTGTACTTCATCGTGTGCTTGCGCAGGTTGACGCGCAACACGACTTGGTCACCAATGCCGAACGTGGAGGACACCTTGGGGCCCCAATACCCTGGAGCGCCTTCGACGGACGTGAGGTTGGCGTCCAGTTGCACGGTGGCCTTACCGGGCCAGTAGTGGCGCGGTCGGAAGACAGCCTTGGATGTGCCGCCCTCGTCGATCCAGAACCACGATGCTTCGCCGAAGTCCTTGTCGGACGTGACCTTCAGCTGGCGCTCGACGGCCGCCTTGTCGGTGATACGAATGCCGAACGTGACCACCAGGGGCACACCCGCGCCGAGATTCTTGTCCTTTGGCCACACGCTGACCGAGAAAGACTTCTCCGCCTTCAAAGTAAAGAAATTGACCTTGGACACGGAGTTGCCCTGGACGTCGTAGACGGTCACGAAGAGTCGACCCGATGGGGGCAGCGACTCTGTTGTGAACATGTAGGACTTGTTGGTCTCGAGGACCCCAATCTCGCGATCGGGATTCTTCTTATCTATCACCGTGACAGAGCCGCCAGACGGCACGTTGCGGATCTTCAGCGCATCCCCCGGCTTGACCTTGACCCCATTGCTTATTACCTCGCCCGCGATCTCAAAACGAACCGGCTTGCTGGGAGTGGTCGGCTCTGCCGTCGGCATCCGGAAGGCCAACCGCTTCGACTTGTAGCCGGCACCGGATTCGGTCATGGGGCGGATCCAGATCTCATACGGCGCACCGCTTACCAGATCAGCGATGGTGACCGGACCCGTAGGCGCCGCGGGCTCGACGTCGGCCCAGGGCCCGCGGATGCTGAAGGCGTACTGGTAGTTGGTGATCGGCTCGACGCTGTCGGGCTGGGTGAACGAAATGATCGCGGTCGTCTCGCTCAACTCAACGGCGAGATTCTGCGGGGCAGGGGCGCGCTCCACAACCGGCGGATCGGTCGGGTCAGCGGGCGGATCGGGCGGATCGGTCGGGTCCTCGGAGGGCGCAACTGAGGCAGCCGGTGACGAGACGCTATCCGAAGCCGACGCTGTCGACTGGACGAACCCAGCCGATAGGACGACCGCCAACGAAGCCGCCGCTAGGCGAGCGAGGGGACGCAACCGAACCTCCACAGATGGACCGCGGCAGATGCCGCTTCACGCCATTATGCGGAATCGGGGGCATCACACGCCACATTGCCCCCTCGGCCGTTCGGACCACACCGGAACCTGAACTGTGAGCGCTGTCACATCAGCGGCTCAGGACGCGCCCGAATCTCGTAGGAGACGCCGCAAGATCTTGCCCGAGGCCGACTTGGGAATTGCCTCGGCAAACTCCACATGGTGAATGACCTTGTAGGTCGCCACGTGACCCCGGGTGAATTCGGTTATGTCCGATTTGGTCACCTCCTGGCCGGGCTTGAGGACCACGAAGGCTTTGGGAATCTCGCCCGCTTCCTCGTCCGGTACGCCGATCACCGCCGCATCCGCTACCGCAGGGTGGGTCAGCAACAACGCCTCGAGTTCGGCCGGAGCGACCTGGAACCCCTTGAACTTGATCAGTTCCTTGACTCGATCGACGATGGTCAGGTGGCCGTCAGTGTCGATCACGCCCACGTCACCGGTGTGCAGCCAGCCGTCCACATCGACCGTGACGGCCGTGGCCTCGGGATTGTTGAGATAGCCCGCCATCACCATCGGCCCGCGCACCCACAGTTCGCCCTCACCCCCAACAGGCTGGTCCTCACCGGTCTCCGGACTGACGATCCGGCACTCGGCGTTCGGGACGGTGACGCCACACGTACCGGGCTTGAAACCACCGATCGGCGTGAGGTGCGATAC
>JAYNIC010000127.1:2387-6676 GCA_038108715.1 Candidatus Nanopelagicales bacterium
CGACGTGCCAAGCGGGCTCATCTCGGTCATTCCGTATCCCTGCACCACCTCGCAGCCAATGCGGTCGCCGGCCTCGAGGGCGAGTTCGGCACTCAGCGGAGCGGCACCGGAGAAGACCTGCCGCAGACTCGACAGGTCGTACTGGTCAACCATTGGGTGCTTGGCAAAAGCCAGCACGATCGGCGGTACCGCGAAGAAGCGAGTGACCTTGCGATCTTGAATGATCTGCAGCACCTGTTCGAGGTCGAACCGCGGCACGGTGATGATCGTCGATCCGGCCGCCAGCAGTCCGTTCATGAGCACCTGCATGCCGTAGATATGGAAGAAGGGCAGGACCGCCAGGGCGATCTCGCCGTCCTCGACCTCCAGCCCCCCTTCGATCTGGCACAGATTGGCCACGAGGTTCCGGTGCGTCAGCATGACGCCCTTCGGTAGGCCGGTCGTGCCCGACGAGTACGGCAGCACGACGATCTGGCTCTCGACGTCGACCGGCACCTGGCTGATCGGCTCACCGAGCACATCTGTGAACGGGACCGTCCCGGCAGGGGCATCGCCGAGTACGACGATGTCCGACACGTCGGTGCCGTCGGCCGCCTCCTTGGCCGTGTCGACGAACATCCCGATGGTCACCAGGAGCTTGGACGCCGAGTCCTGGAGTTGGAAGCGGACCTCTTCCGCGGTGTACGTCGGGTTGATGGTGGACACGGCAACCCCGGCAACGGCGGCGCCATGGAAGACCACGGCGTACTCCGGGATGTTCGGCGCCATTAAGGCGATGGTGTCGCCCGGGCCCAGGCCACGGACGGCAAGACCTCCGGCGAAGGACGCGACCATTCCGGCGAGTTGTCCGTACGTGTAGGAGCGTCCGGTCGGACCGTCTAGCAGGGCAACGACATCCGGGGAATCCGTCGCGTGCCGCAGGACGTATTCGGTGACCGGTACGTCGGGGATGTCGACGGCCGGCAGCGGGCTGGTGTGAATAATCATGTTGCCTCTAAAGGTGAATGCCGCGGGTGAGTGCCCCGTCGACTACGAGATTCGTACCCGTCGTGAAACTGGAGATCGGGGAGGCGAGGAAGACGACTGCTGCCGCCATCTCCTGCGGTGTGCCCATGCGGCCGGTCGGGTTGAGTCCGAGTGCCGTGGCGAAGAGCGCGGGATCGCCATGCTTGATCGACTCCCAGACGCCGCCTTCGAAATACGTGTTGCCCGGGGAGACGGTGTTCGCTCGGATTCCCTTGTCCGCCAGTTGGAAGGCCAACCCCTGCGTGTAGGCCACGAGCGCTGTCTTGACCGTGCCGTAGGGGCCGGACGCGAAGTCGACCTCCCGTCCGCTCACGCTCGAGACCGTGACGATTGACGCCGCAGAACTCTTCTCCAGGTAGGGCATCGCGGCCTTCACCAGTCGCACAGTCCCGAGCAGGTCGACGTTGATCGACATCTCCCAGTTCTCGTCGGTGTCAGGGATAGCCAGGGCACTGACGTTGCTCACGACGATGTCGATGCCACCCATCCGCTTCGCGCTTGCTTCGACCCAACTGGAAAGAGCGACAGCGTCACCAACGTCCACCGTCGATCCGTGCACGTGCGCGCCGCGGCCAGCCAGCGCCTGCGAGGTTTCCTCGACGGCGTCGGCACTGCGCGCGCAGAAACTTACGTCGACGCCCTCATCGAGGAAGGTCTCGACGATCGCTCGCCCGATTCCGCGGGTGCCGCCGGTGACGAGCGCCTTCAGCCCCTGTGCCTTCAGATCCATGGATCCTCCTAGGTGAGACCCGCCGCGCGAGCGCGTAGGTCAGCGTGAATTCCGTCGTACGCCGAGGCCGCGGGCAGCAGGGCCTTCGGCACCTTGACGACGACGCTGTAGTTGGCGTCGACGACGTTGGCGATGGGCACGATCGAGGTCTGCGACAACAGTTGGTAGGCGTCCATGGCGTGCAGACCGAAAAGGTCTTGCAGCCACCTCACCATCTCGACGTTGCCGACCCGCCACGAGTCCTCGAGCGGACGCGTGGAACCGACGGCCATCCAATGCGTGTCGCTCTCGAAGCGAGGCCAGGCCGGGGCCTGGCCCTTGATGAGATCGACGATGACCGTCGAGTTCATCGCCCCTTCCACCGCGGTGCCGCACGCCTCACCCTCACCCTGCCGGTAATGGCCGTCGCCCAGGGAGAAAAGGGCACCCTCGACATTCACACCGAGGTAGATCGTGGCTCCTGCCTTGACCTCGGGTGAGTCCATGTTGCCGCCGAAGCGCTCGGGCACCAGCGACGTCCGCACCTCGCCGGCGGCCGGCGCGACTCCCACCGTGCCCAGCATCGGTTCCACCGGCAGATCGACGCTGAAATCCCCGAATCGTCCATCGAAAGTGACGGTGTTGCGGGCGCGGTCCAGGTGATAGATCCAGGTCGTGTCCGGTAGAGCCTCTTGCAGCATCGCGGTCGCGCCGGTCGAGGTCAGTCCACCGAAGAAGGTAATCGCCGCCGAGTCACCAAAGTCTCGCGCGGGCTCTAGGTCGACGATGTGGATGGCCAGGGTGTCTCCGGGCTCGGCTCCTTCAACAAAGAAGGGCCCGGTCTGTGGGTTGACGAACCGGAGGTCGACCTTCTCGCTCGACAGATCCGACGTCGAGCGCAGGGCAAAGTTGAAGGCATCCTCCGACCACAGCCGCAGGGCCGTCCCGGGCCTGATGCGCATGACGGGAGCAACGCCGCCGAAGGTGTAGGCGTACTCATCACGAGTCGGCGAGTATTCGATGATGTCCACCACGCCGTGAACATATCGCCGCGAGACCGAGTCCGCAGCGGTATCGCTAGTCACGCAGGCGAACGCAGTCCGATCCAAGTTCGGTCACACTGGTCCGGCCCAGCAACTGCATCGTGGTTGTGATCTCCTCGCGCAGTAGGTCGGCCACCCGTTGGACCCCGCGCTCCCCGGCCGCCATGAGCCCGTAGAGGTAGGCCCGGCCGATGGCCACCGCCGTGGCGCCGCGACAGACGGCCGCAACGACATCGGCGCCCGACAGCACACCGCCGTCGAGGAAGATGTCGACATCGTCTCCGAGCGCCTCGCGCACGGCCGGCAGCACTTCGAAGGGCAGAGGGGCGCGCTCTAGTTGACGGCCGCCATGCGTGGAGAGAATGACGGCGTCGGCGCCATGCTGGTGCACACGCACGGCGTCATCGACGGTCTGGATGCCCTTGACCACAAGTCGACCCGGCCAAATCGATCGCAGCCAATCCAGATCGTCCATCGTGATGGCCGGATCGAAGACCCGTCCGATGAGATCGGCCACGGTGCCCTCGGTGCTGCTCAGGGTCGCGAACTCCAGCGGTTCAGTGGTGAGCAGGTTGAACCACCAGCGTGGGTAGGCGGCCATGTCCAGCAGAGTCCTCGCGGACAGTCGCGGAGGAATGGAGAGGCCGTTGCGTACGTCGCGGTGACGTCGCCCGGCCACGGGGGTGTCGACCGTCAAGATGATCGTGTCGAAGCCCGTCGCCCTGGCGCGTTCGACCAACTCACCGGCGTAGGCACGGTCAGTCATCAGGTAGAGCTGGAACCACCGACGAACGCCGGGGACGCTCGCCGCCAGATCCTCCGGACTCGTTGTCCCAAGCGTCGATAGACCAAAGGGGACGTCGAGGCGCTCGGCCACGCGAGCGACCGCGGGCTCGCCCTCATGATTCATCATGCGCGTGAAGCCGGTGGGTCCGAAGATCAACGGCAGACCTGCCGCCTGACCCAGGATCGTCGTTGAGGTGTCGACCTTGCTCACATCCCGCAGGACGCGCGGCTGGAACTCAACCCGGGCGAACGCCGCGCGGGCACGCCGCAGCGATGACTCATCGATTCCCGCCGCCCCGTCGGTGTAGTCAAAGACCGCGCGAGGCACGCGACGACGCGCGAGCGCGCGCACGTCAGCGATACTCGCGCAACGGTCGAGGGCCGCTCCGGTTGGGTCCCATCGCAGGCGCGGTTCCCCGATCAACGGCCGGAGTTCGTGCCATCGCGGGAGTCGGCGCTCGGTCATCACGCACCCTCGACGAGGCGGTACATCCGGGCAAACTGAACGACCTGCTCGCCCACCATGTGAAGTTGGCGAGCGTCGTGCGTGTCCGCGGACAGGAGTCGGTCAGCGCCAGAGTTGACGGCGACACCGAGCGGGGTTGGCCAACCGCGCAATGCATGCGCCACCTGACGAATCTGATGGAGCGTCGTCACCGCCGCCTGCCAGCCGTCGGCAACCGCCACACAGCCAACGGCCATCCCATGCAGATACGGCCGCGGAT
>JAYNIC010000128.1:0-483 GCA_038108715.1 Candidatus Nanopelagicales bacterium
GCGCCAGGTCGCTGACCCTACGAGGTCTGCGCGGTTCAGCCGTCCGGCAGGCGAACCGTCCACGCCGTCTGCTCGAGGATGAATCCGGCTCGGCCATAGACCTCGCGGGCTCGAGGATTCGCGTCGCTCACGGCGAGCCCCAGCGAGGGATAGCCGGCACGAGTCAACCGCCCGATGCTCCAGGCCACGAGTGCGGCTCCAGCGCCGCGAAACTCCGGGTCGGGGCCCCGCCAGATGTCGCTGATCCACGGACCCTCGCCCGGCCGGTCGACGACGAGAATTCCCCCGACGACCGTCTCGGTGGCTACGGCAAGGCCGCTGGCCGTTGAGATGAGTGGTCCCAGCCGCCCCCCGCGCGTGTAGGGGATGAGGTAGTCCTCGATGAGGGCCTCTTCACCGGATAGGTGGTCCGGATGATCCGGTGGGTACGCCGCGAGAAAGTTCGGCAGGACGTCTGCCCACGGGCGAGGGGGCTCGGCCTCG
>JAYNIC010000128.1:493-6657 GCA_038108715.1 Candidatus Nanopelagicales bacterium
GGGCAGGATGGTCCAGCCGGAGGGGACCAGGCCGTCATCGGCGAGTGCGCGGCGCATCACGTGGGCATGCCGCACCAGCGACGCCCCCTCTGCCAGGAGCGCATTGGCAAGCTGTTCGTCAGCGGTCGCCGCCAACCATCCGGGCAGGATGTTCAGGATCTCGCGCGCCGCATCCACCGCACCTACACCGGGGCGGCGGACGAGAAGATCCGCACATGGCGTTCCGTCGCGCTCCTCGCGCACACCGTCGACGGACGTGAGGCGATCGATCACGCACCGTCGGCAAGATCAGTAGTGACAAGCGAGTACAGGACCAGGTCATGGTGTGTGCCGTCGGCCCGGTGTTGCGCCGCCCGCAGGATACCCTCGCGCGTGAATCCAGCACTCTCCAGCGCGCGTTGCTCCGCGATGTTCGACACGTCGGTGGACGCCTCGACCCGCTCCGCAAACCTCAACAGATACTCCGCGAGTATGCGCTGCGCGGCCGAACCGATGCCCCGGCCCCGATGCTCGGGAGCCAGGGCAACACCGATATTCCAGGCACGGGAGCCGTACGTCGGACCGTAGTCGGTGGCGTGCCACGACATGGTTCCCACGACGACGCCGTCGTATTCAACTGTGAGCCGGCACAGCGTCGGATCACCTGTTCCGGGAAGGAGATCCTCGGGCCAGGCATCCCACTCGGTCGCCACGTCTGGGATCTGCTCGTCCGGTTGGCGCAATCGGAGCACCATCGGTCGACCGCGCAGGTCGGCCCTGATCGGCAGCGCCGATTCGGGCGTGGTCATGCCATGTGCCGAAGGATTCCGGCGAGGAGTCCGCCCATGTGCTCGGCCGCCGCCTTGCCGGCCTCGAGCACCTCCGTGTGGCTGAGCGGCTGACCGGTCATGCCCGCCGCGAGATTGGTCACGAGTGAGACGCCGAGGATCTCCATACCGGCTTCGCGAGCGGCAATCGCCTCCTGCACCGTCGACATGCCCACCAGCGTGCCGCCGACCGCCCGCACCATGCCGATCTCTGCAGGGGTCTCGTACTGCGGCCCGAGGAACTGGGCGTAGACGCCTTCGGCGAGCGTGGGATCCACTTCGCGTGCGATGGACCGAAGCCGTGCGGAGTACAGGTCGGTCATGTCGATGAACGTCGCGCCGCGCAGTGGCGTCACGCCGAAGAGGTTCAGGTGATCGGCGATGAGAACCGGCGTGCCCGGCTTCCACGCGGGGTCAAGCCCGCCGCAGCCGTTCGTCAACACGATGGTCTTGCAGCCGGCCGCGGCCGCGGTGCGCACAGGATGGACGACGGGTTCGACTCCACGCCCTTCATACAGGTGTGATCGCCCCAGGAAGACCAGGACGCGAATGCCGTCGGCATCGACGCTGCGGATGGTTCCTGCGTGACCCAGAGCGGAGGGCGGTGGGAATCCGGGGAGCTCGGTGGCAGGGAACTCCGCCACCGTGCGGCCGAACAAGTCGGCAGCGTGACCCCAACCGGAGCCGAGCACGATGGCAACATCATGCTGATCGACACCGGTGAGTTGCGCGAGCTTCTTGGCGGCCTCTGCCGCGACAGCGTTCGGGTCCTCGTACAGGTCGCTCATGGTGCGGACGCTAGCAGCGCCATCAGGTGCAGGGGTGGTTGCGCAGCATGGCGACGTAGTCTTCCGGAGCGCCGCCGGCCTCGGCGGCGTCCGCAATGATCCCGAGATAGCGCGCAGACGGCAGACCTCCCTCGTACGCGTTCAGGACATAGAGCCACGCCAGCGCGTCGCCCTCCAGGGTCTGCACACGCACCCGAATCTTGTTCCACATGCCGAGGGCAATGCCCTCCCACGCGTCGAGGGACGCCTCGTCCAGGGGATGTATGTCGTACAGGACCACGAAGACCGAGGAGGTGGGATCTTCCACGACCGTCGTAAGCGGCCCCTCCCAGCCGACGTCTTCGCCGGCAAAGGTGAGTCGCCACCCGGTGAGCCATCCGGTCGCCGCGACGGGGGAGTAGGGCGCGCGCTCGACCATGCGGGCAGGGTCGAGGTTGGAGCCATAGGCCGCGTAGAGCGCCACAGGCCAAGGGTACGGCGCGTCAGCGCCTGCTCACGGCAGAATGACCGCATGAGCGCCGTGGTGATCATCGGAGCCGGTCCCGGGGGATACGAGGCGGCGCTGGTGGCAGCCCAACTGGGTGCCGAGGTCACGATCGTCGATCCTTCCGGCCCTGGCGGATCGGCGGTGCTGACGGACTGCGTCCCCAGCAAGACGCTCATCGCGACGGCTGATGTGCTCACCCAGGCGCGCGAATCGGTGTCACTCGGTGTGCGTGTGGATAGCCAGACTCCACGGGGCCATCTCAACGTGGATCTCGGCGCGGTCAACGAGCGTGTGCGCCGGCTTGCTCAGGCGCAGAGCGGGGACATCGAATCCCGCCTGGCCCGCGATGGCGTCCGCTTTGTGCGTGGTCGCGGCCATCTGGCGAGCCCCCAGGAGGTCATTGCGGACACGGTCGATGGCCCGGTGCACCTTGCGGCGGATGTCGTCCTCATCGCGACAGGCGCGCGTCCGCGCATCCTCGACTCGGCTGTTCCGGACGGTGAGCGCATCTTGACGTGGGAACAGTTGTACGACCTCGAGGAACTACCCGAGCGGTTGATCGTCGTCGGGTCCGGGGTGACGGGTGCAGAGTTCGCCTCGGCCTACCGGATCCTGGGCTCACAGGTCGTTCTCGTGTCGAGTCGAGAGCACGTGCTCCCCGGGGAGGATCCAGATGCGGCCCAGGTCATCGAAGAGGTATTCGCCGACCGCGGGATGACCGTGCTGTCGCGTTCGCGCGCGGTCGCGGCGCGGCGAACCGAGTCCGGGGTGACCGTCGAACTGCAGGACGGCACGGTCGTTGAGGGCAGTCACGTGCTCATGGCGGTGGGGTCGCTGCCGAACACCGAGGACATGGGGCTAGCCGAGGCTGGTGTGGAGGTCGACGACCGTGGCTTCATCGTGGTGGATCGGGTCTCTCGAACGACGGCGCGCGGCGTGTACGCCGCCGGTGACTGCACCGGGGTGCTCATGCTGGCTTCGGTAGCCGCCATGCAGGGCCGCATCGCCATGTGGCACGCCCTCGGCGATGCGGTGAGTCCGCTCAACAAGGGGCATGTGGCCAACACCGTGTTCACCACCCCCGAGATCGCCACGGTGGGCGTCACCGCGCGTGAAGTTGAGGCCGGCGATGTCATGGCCGACGTCGTGTCCCTGCCGCTCGCGACGAACGCCCGGGCCAAGATGCAGGAGATCCGGCACGGCTTCGTCAAACTCTTCTGTCGACCGAGTTCGCGCATCGTCATCGGGGGCGTCGTAGTGGGGCCGCGGGCAAGTGAACTCATTCACGCCGTCGCGCTCGCGGTGGACGCTCGCCTGACGGTGGATCAACTGGCCTCGACGTTCACGGTGTACCCCAGCCTCAGCGGATCGATCGCCGAGGCCGCCAGACGTCTGCACCGCTCTGGCGAGGAGTAGGCGCCCGGACCCGGGGGACCCCGCGCACCGCGACCGGACTAGCCTCGGTCGTATATCCACCGCGCGCGAATCACGTCGTCGCGCCCTCGGATGGCCGCACGCCGAAGAAAGGTGCCCATGTCCATGACCCCCGTCAACGTCGCTGTCACCGGAGCTGCCGGTCAGATCGGTTACGCGCTGCTCTTTCGCATCGCCTCGGGCCAACTGCTCGGCCCTGACGTGCCCGTGCGGCTGCGCATGCTGGAGATCGCTCCGGCGCTCGGTGCGGCCGAGGGCACCGCGATGGAGCTCGATGACTGCGCATTCCCGCTGCTCGCGGGCATCGACATCACTGACGATCCGCGCGTTGCCTTCGACGGTGTAAACGTCGCCTTGCTGGTGGGAGCGCGTCCGCGTGGTCCGGGTATGGAACGCCGCGACCTCCTCGAGGCGAACGGCGGCATCTTCAAGCCGCAGGGCGAGGCGCTGAACGCCGGAGCGGCCGATGACGTGCGCATCCTGGTCGTCGGCAACCCGGCCAACACGAACGCGTTCATCGCGCGCTCGCACGCACCCGATATCCCGGCCGAGCGCTTCACAGCGATGATGCGGCTCGATCACAACCGCGCCCTGACGCAACTCGCGCAGCGCACCGGCGTGGGCGTGAGCGATGTGCATCGGGTGACGGTGTGGGGCAACCACTCTGCCTCGCAGTATCCCGACATCACCCATGCGCTGGTCGATGGTCGCTCGGCCCCGGCCGTCGTCGATGATCAGGCCTGGGTGGAGGACGTGTTCATCCCGACTGTCGCCAAGCGAGGAGCGGCCATCATCGAGGCTCGCGGTGCTTCCTCGGCGGCATCCGCCGCCAATGCCGCGATCGACCACGTACACGACTGGGTGCTCGGCACCCCCAACGGTGACTGGGTCTCCGCCGGTGTGCCATCCGACGGCTCCTACGGCATCCCCGAGGGCATCATCAGTGGATTCCCCTGCGTCTCCCGGAATGGTGCCTGGGAGATCGTGCCGGACCTCGAGATCAACGACTTCTCCCGAGCACGGATCGATGCGTCCGTCGCCGAACTCGTCGAAGAGCGCGACGCCGTCGCCGCCCTCGGACTTCTCTAGAATCCGCCCCGACAAAAGGAAGTGACCGCTCCCGTGGCCAAGATCAAGGTGCAGAACCCGGTCGTCGAACTCGACGGCGACGAGATGACCCGCATCATCTGGCAGTTCATCAAGGATCAACTCATCCTTCCGTACCTCGATATCGATCTGAAGTACTTCGACCTCGGGATCGAGCACCGAGACGCCACAGATGATCAGGTGACGATCGATGCCGCGCACGCGATTCAGGAGTACGGCGTGGGCGTGAAGTGCGCCACCATCACTCCGGACGAGGCGCGGGTCGAGGAGTTCGGCCTGAAGAAGATGTGGCGTTCGCCCAACGGCACGATCCGTAACATCCTGGGCGGTGTGATCTTCCGCGAGCCGATCATCATCAACAACATCCCGCGCCTTGTCCCTACGTGGACTAAACCCATCATCGTCGGCCGTCACGCCTTCGGTGATCAGTACCGCGCCACGGACTTCAAGGTCCCCGGCGCGGGTACTTTGACGATGACGTTCACCCCGGCCGATGGGTCGGAGCCCATGGAGTTCGACATCTTCGACTTCCCGGCAGGCGGCGTGGCGATGGGTATGTACAACCTCGACGAGTCGATCCGCGACTTCGCGCGCGCGTCGTTCCGCTATGGGCTCGCACGCAACTATCCGGTGTACATGTCGACCAAGAACACGATCCTCAAGGCTTACGACGGTCGCTTCAAGGACATCTTCGCGGAGATCTTCGACGCTGAGTTCAAGGCGGAATTCGAGGCCGCGGGCATCACCTACGAGCACCGCCTGATCGATGACATGGTCGCCGCGGCGATGAAGTGGGAAGGCGGCTACGTCTGGGCCTGCAAGAACTACGACGGCGATGTCCAGTCCGACACGGTCGCCCAGGGGTTTGGCTCGCTTGGCCTTATGACCTCGGTCCTCATGACTCCCGATGGCCGGACCGTGGAGGCGGAGGCAGCGCACGGCACAGTGACCCGCCACTACCGCGAGCACCAGAAGGGCAATCCGACGTCCACAAACCCGGTGGCCTCGATCTTCGCCTGGACCCGCGGGTTGGAGCACCGCGGCAAGCTCGATGGCACCCCCGAGGTGTCCGAGTTCGCCCGCACCCTTGAGCGCGTCTGCGTCGAGACGGTGGAGGCCGGTCAGATGACCAAGGACCTCGCCCTGCTCGTCGGCCCCGATCAGGGCTGGCTCACCACGCAGGAATTCCTCGGCGCGATCGATGACAACCTGCAGAAGGCGATGGCCTAAGACTTTGGCTCGTAAGTCCGCATTGGTCAGCATCACGGCCAATGTCAACGGGATCCGCGCAGCGGCTCGACGTGGGGGCTTGGACTGGCTGACGGCTGCTCGTGCCGACGTCATTTGCCTGCAGGAAGTCCGGGCGACTCACGAGCAGGCTCACGAGCAATTGCAGGGCAGCGGACTGGCCTCGATGTACGTCTCTCATAGTTCGGCTGCCGCGCTGGGACGCAACGGCGTCGCTGTTCTCACCCGGGTCGAGCCACAGGATGTACGCACGGACCTGGGCGACGATGCTTTTGCTGACCAGGGTCGCTGGAT
>JAYNIC010000129.1:0-4977 GCA_038108715.1 Candidatus Nanopelagicales bacterium
ATTCCAGCGCCACGAAGGTCGCACCGTATGCCAATTCGAAGATGATGAGTTTGCCGATGGCGTTGTCGCCGCCGGACTCGTAGTCATAGAAGGGGTAGGTGCGCAGGAAGCGTTCGTCGGCGGAGACCAGCCAGACGAGCGCGACAATCGCCGGAGCGATGAGGGCAAGGAAGACGGCTTCGGATCGCACGAAGCCCAGCGACAAGCCGTAGGAGCGGATCGCCTGACCGGTGAGAAGTGCGTATGCGACGGGCACGGCGATGTAGATCGCAAGGGTGACCGCGGCCCACCACATCGAGTGCGCGAACGACGGATCAGCACTGCCGTTGAAGAGGCGCACCTGGCTCAGGTGAAGCAGCACGGCGGGAGTCGCCCAGATGACCGCGAGGTAGCCGAGGGCGGCACGGGTGAGGCGCCCGCGTCGTCCTGCGATGATCAACGCCGCGAGGGCGGGCAGGGCGAAGATCGCGAGCCCGACCGCCAGATTGCCTCGGCGCCACTGCTCGAGCGGCCACACCTCGTAGGCGATCCAGACGACGGCAAGCGAAGCACCAGCGAGCGCGAGCATGACGAGGGCTGCCCGTGGTCCGTGGGTTCGCCGGACGAACTCGCCGATGATGAGGATCGCCGCAATCGCCAGGGCCATGACTTCCCAGGCGGCGAGCACCCGGTGATGCTACTTGTGCGGGGTGATCAGCCGTGCAGTGCGCGGCGCAGCGCCGCGATCCGCGTAGCCGTGATGCGCTGACTCAGTTCGGCAGCCGGGGCGAAGACCTCAGAGGCATGGAAGGCGCCGGGGTAGAGATGGAACTCGACGGGTACGCCCGCTTCGGCGAGGCGGCCGACGAAGGCGATGTCCTCATCGCGGAAGGCGTCGAGGGTGCCGACATCGATGAACGTCGGTGGCAGTCCAGAGAGGTCGTCGGCATGGGCGGGAGCGGCGTAGGCATCGGGCGACTGCCCGTCGAGATACCAGTCCCAGGCCTCCACGTTCGTAGCGCGATCCCAGACGCCGATGTCGGTGATCTCATGACTCGATGGTTTCGTATTGCGCTGATCGAGCATGGGGTAGGGAGCCATGAGGTAGGCGATGGTCGGACCCGCGAGGTCACGGGCGCGTAGGGTCGTACTGATCGCGAGGTTGCCGCCGGCGCTGCCCCCCAGCACGGCGATGCGCATTGGGTCGATGTCCAGCTCGTCGGCGTGATCGACCATCCAGTTCAGGGCGGCGTAGCAGTCGTCCGGGCCGGCGGGGTAGGGGTTCTCGGGCGCCTTGCGATAGTCCGTGGACACGATCACCGCGTTGACGGCCTCGCAGTAGGTTTCGGCCTTGATGTGCTCGGCCGCGACGCTGCCCATGATCATGCCGCCGCCGTGGATCATCAAGATTCCCGGGAGGCGCACACCCGTCGCCTGAGCTGGCGTGTACACACGAACGGTCAACTCGGGGTTGTCCGGCGGTCCGGTGATGATGCGCTCCTGGCTGATGACCTGGTCGTTGGGCGGAAGACCCGCCGTGGTGAGTTGAAGGAACTCCTCAGCAACAGCGCGTCGCTGGACGATGTCGGGAATCGCTCCGAACCCACCGGGTACGGCGGCAAGGAAGAGATCGAGACCATCGCGGGTCTCCGGGTCAAGCCGGTCACGGGCAGTCATCGGGGCCTTCCGGTGGTGGCCATGGGGGAAGCATAGGTTCGGGCCGCCTGTGTTTGGGCGCCCCCGGCAGGATTCGAACCTGCGACCTTCGGTACCGGAAACCGGCGCTCTATCCCCTGAGCTACGGGGGCCAGGGCGTCACGAGGGTAACAGTCGTGACTAGGAGGAGAACCAGCGCGGCGGCCCGGCGATGATCGCCGTGATGAAGGAGCCGATTGCGGCGCCAACCCCCATCGACGTGCCCGACAGAACGAACGGCGTGAAGATGCCGACACCGAAGGCAATCGCACCGAAGACAACGGCGCTGATGATGGCGAAGGCCAGTCGGCCACCGGGCTTGTCTGCAGATCGGTCGACTTCTGAGGAGGGTTTGCGCGCGGGGGTGGCGCCCGGTTGACCCTGCGCCGCCGGGCTCGACGTCGACTTGTTGACTTCGGCCAGGAGCCGTTCGATGTCGTCGCTCATGTGCTCCATCCTCACCCGCTGCGCCGTGCCCCGTCCAGTCGAACGTTTCTCCCGCCTAGCGGAACAACCGGAAAAAGGAAGAAGGCCCACCCCTGAGGGGACGGGCCTTCTTCGCTGCGATCGGTTCTTCAGACGATGCGAACGTTGTCTGCCTGCGGACCCTTGGGGCCCTGGACGATGTCGAACTCGACCGTCTGGTTCTCGTCGAGGCTGCGGTAGCCGTCGGCCTGGATGGCGGTGAAGTGCACGAAAACATCGGCACCCCCGTCAGCCTGCGCGATGAAACCGAAGCCCTTCTCGGCGTTGAACCACTTGACAGTTCCCTGTGCCATGCGGGGTAACTCCTACTGCTAGATCCTCATGATGCGGATACGTGTCGCCGGGCACCTCGCCCGACGGGCTGATCTTGCGAGCCGACGTCCCGCCCCGGGGTTGCCCCTAGAACTGAAGGATCCGCGTCGAGCCTGAGCTCGGCAGGGAACCGCGAACGGTGGTTCATGTGCAGTACAGCCGACCGGAACGGTAGCACGCGAGGGAGGCGAGCAGGGCGAGTCCGGCCCTTCCCAAGACTCCGGGGCCTATTACGCTCCGGTCATGACCCCCGAGGATCTCGCCGATGTCGTGCGCGCCGCCGTGATGCATCTGCAGGCCGAGGGCGACTTGGGCGGCGACCTCCCAGCCGAGGTGGTCATCGAGCGCCCCCGCAGCAAGGAGCACGGCGATTACGCCACACCGGTCGCCCTCACGCTGGCCAAGTCCGCCGGTCGACCACCTCGGGAGATTGCCGAACTCCTGGCCGCCCATCTGGTGCAGACGCCCGGGATTGAGGCGGCCGAGGTCGCTGGACCGGGCTTTGTGAATCTTCGGCTCGCCGCTGGCGCCCAGGGGCAGATCGCCCACGACATCGTCGAGTCCGGCGCCGACTACGGCAGGGGCTCTGGTCATGCCGGGCAGTCGATCAACGTGGAGTTCATCTCGGCCAATCCGACCGGCCCCATCCACCTCGGTCACGCCCGCTGGGCCGCCGTGGGCGATGCGATCGCTCGCGTACTCGAGGCCGACGGTGCAGCGGTGACCCGCGAGTTCTACATCAACGATCGCGGCGTTCAGATGGACCGCTTCGGCGCCTCCGTCCAGGCGCTAGCAAGCGGCCGACCCGTACCCGAGGATGGCTACCACGGCGCATACATCGCCGATCTCGCTGCGCAGATCGTGGCCGAGCATCCCGACTTCCGCGCCCTGCCCGATGACGAGCGGGCCGTCGCCTTCCGCGAAGCGGCGTACGACGTTCAATTGACCCAGCAGCGACGCATCCTTGATCTGTTCAACACGCACTTTGACGTCTGGTACTCGGAGCGGTCTCTCCATGAATCCGGAGCGGTAGATCGGGGGATGGCGCGACTGCGCGAGCAGGGGCACGTCTTCGAGTCCGACGGCGCGGTGTGGTTGCGCACCACGGACTTTGGCGATGACAAGGATCGCGTGCTGATCAAGGCCGATGGGGAGTTGACCTACTTCGCCTCCGACACGGCGTACTACGTCGACAAGCGCGCGCGCGGATTTGACGTCGCGATCTACCTCCTCGGCGCTGACCACCACGGCTACGTCAATCGCCTGCGTGCAGTCGCGGCCTGCGCCGGAGACGATATGGATCACAATGTCGAAGTCCTCATCGGTCAACTCGTCAAGATGATGAAGAACGGTGAGGAGGTACGGCTCTCCAAACGCGCGGGCACCCTCATCACCCTGGAGGACCTCATCGACGAGGTCGGCGTGGACGCGGCCCGCTACTCCCTCATTCGGTACCCGGTGGATTCCCCGTTGACTTTGGACCTCGACCTGCTCGTGCAGCGGACCAACGACAACCCGGTCTTCTACGTTCAGTACGCCCACGCACGCGTCAGCTCGGTTCTGCGCAACGCCACCGAACTGGGCATCGACTGGCGATCTGCCGACTTCGACGCGAGCCTGCTCGATCATGAGCGGGAGGGTGAGTTGTTGCTGGCTCTCGCTCAGTTCCCAGCGGTCATCGCCTCGGCCGCAGAGCTGCGGGAGCCGCATCGCATCCCGCGCTATCTGGAGTCACTGGCCACGGCGTACCACCGGTTTTACGATGTCTGCCGGGTGCTGCCGCGCGGTGATGAGGAACTCACTGCTCAGCATGTGGCGCGGCTGTGGCTGTGTGCGGCCACTCGGCAGGTGATCGCCAACGGACTCGGTCTCTGCGGGGTGAGCGCCCCCGAGCGGATGTAGGCCTTACCGTTCGGACGATTGCACCTCTTCAACGCGTTCCCTTCGGGTACGGGTGATGATCAAGATCCCACTCGCGGCGAGCAGGACGACACCGGCGACGAGCAGGCCAGCGATCAATCCGAGCGTCTGACCCGCGATCGACATCGCGCCCACTCCCGCCGCGACCACTCCGCCCACCGCCCAGGCCCACGAGCGCCCGCGCGCGAAGAGGATCAGCGCCACCACGGCAAATCCGACGAGGACTGCCCGCGAGAACCACATGGCGATGTCCATCTGCGTAGCGATCCCCGGCTCAAGACCGATCGGTCGATCGAGCGCGAACATAGCCGTGGGCACCTGGAAGAAGATGAACGCCGCCATCCCGAGGGCCTCGGAGAGGATCCGAGGTGGCAGCAGTCTCGGTGCCACGATGAGCCAGCCGGTCGCGCCGACGAAAAGCACCACCGGGTCCAGCAGGGGAGTTTCCAGCGGCGCTATGACACTGCCGAGGAAAGTCAAGACCCACATGAAGGACGCCAGCGCAACGGCGATCGTCGGTACGACACCGGGCACCCACCACGCGGCAAAGACAGCGGCCGCCAGCGCCACGCTGAAGACGATCAG
>JAYNIC010000129.1:4987-5680 GCA_038108715.1 Candidatus Nanopelagicales bacterium
TCCCGAACTCAAGACCAGACCATTCCAGCGCCAAGCCCGTGGTCATGGCCGCCATGGGTGCGGCGAGAGCGGCCAGCACTCCGACAAGGCGACGGCGAGCGACGTGGTCATGGAGTTTTGCCCGACCCCCCACGGTGATGCTGAGGGCGCCAGCCGCGACGTACAGCGCGGCCATGGCAGCGGCCACGATGGCGACCTGGGTGGGCAGTGACCACGTGGTCCAGGATTGGGCCACGAGGGCGAAGCCCGCGCCCACCACGAGGGCGGAACCGAGGTAGCCGAGGATCTCTGGAAGCGGGCCCCGTTGCCAGGTGTGATGGGGCGTCGGCGTGATGGTGGCCATGTCGACCTCCTTCGTAGAGCCCGGTGGGCTACTTCCCACGATGCGCTGAAGGTGACGCGGCCGACAGGGTCCTTTGGCCTGCTGGCTAGCCTGATCTCATGCGCGCCCACCCCGCCGGCCCACGCCACGGTGACGTCGTCACCCACGCAGCGCTGCCACCACAGCCCGCGGGGGACTTCGCCGACCTTGACCCGGCGGTGTGGCCCCGGACCGCCATGCGGGGGCCCGACGGGAGCCTGGTCGTCGGTGGCTGCGACGTTCGTGACCTTGCTCGAGCACACGGGACGCCGCTGTTCATCCTGGACGAGGTTGACTTCCGGACGCGAGCGGCGGCTTTCAGAACCTCATAC
>JAYNIC010000129.1:5690-6527 GCA_038108715.1 Candidatus Nanopelagicales bacterium
GCGACGGTCTACTACGCCGCGAAGGCCTTCCTGGCCACGCGCATCGCCGAGTGGGTGGAGCAGGAGGGCCTCGGGCTCGACGTCGCGAGCGGGGGCGAGTTGGCGGTTGCTCTCGCCGCGGGCTTCCCGCCCGCGCGCATGATCCTGCACGGCAACAACAAGTCGGTAGTCGAGATCGAGCGAGCGCTGAGCGCCGGGGTTGGGCTCATCGTCATCGATTCCCTCATGGAGATCGAGCGGGTGGCCGAGGTCGCCGCCCGGCTCGGCGTGACAGCCAATGTTCTGGTCCGCGTCACCGTGGGCGTCGAGGCGCACACGCATGAGTTCATCGCGACAGCGCACGAGGATCAGAAGTTCGGTCTGTCGCTGTCCAATGGGGAAGCCGCGAACGCCGTCGAACTCATCGTCGATCGGCCGTCCCTTCATTTCGCAGGGCTGCATTCGCACATCGGGTCGCAGATTTTTGATGCGTCAGGCTTTGAAGTTGCGGCCGCGCGGATCGTTGACCTGGCTGCCGACCTTGCTGCCGAGGGAGTCGTCATTGAGCGGCTCGATCTCGGCGGCGGCATGGGCATTGCCTACACGTCGAACGACGATCCGCTCGACGTGGCCGACATGGCAGCGGCGATCGACCGCATCGTCGTGAAGACCTGCGAACGCGCGGGGATCCCGGTACCGCAGATGGCCTTTGAACCCGGTCGCGCCATCGTCGGTCCCGCGGGAGTCACGTTGTACGAAGTGGGCACCGTCAAGCCGGTCCAGCTCGATCACGACCTCGTACGCACCTTCGTCTCCGTGGACGGCGGAATGAGTGACAACATCCGTACCGCTTTGTAC
>JAYNIC010000130.1:0-6520 GCA_038108715.1 Candidatus Nanopelagicales bacterium
TGGTCGGGGGTGGCATCACGGGGACGGGTATCGCCCTGGACGCGGCAACCCGCGGGCTGTCGGTCGGCCTTGTTGAGGCGGAGGACCTCGCCTTCGGCACCTCCCGGTGGTCCAGCCGCTTGGCGCACGGGGGCCTGCGCTACTTGGCGAACGGTGACATTGGTGTGGCATGGGAGAGCGCGGTAGAGCGCGGCAGACTCATGGAGACCGTTGCCCCGCATCTCATCCGTCCCCTCGCGCATGTCATGCCGTTCTATGCAAGCAGCGCGCGCCGGGAGCGGCTCCTCGTGCCCATCGGACTGCGTGCGGCCGACCTCATGCGATCGGCAGCCGGCACGTCGCGACGTACACTGGGGCGTCCGCGCCACCTCACCGCGCAACAAGCGGTCGACCTAGCGCCGGGACTGGCTACCGATGGCCTGAGGGGCGCGACCTTGCACTGGGATGGTCAACTCATCGATGATGCTCGACTCGTCGTCACGGTCGCGCGCACGGCATCGGCGTACGGTGCGCGGATCGTCACCGGGGCGCGGGCCGAGGACGTGACCGGCAGTGACGTCACGGTGCGCACCGCCGATGGCACAGTAAGACTCAGCGCCCGGCAGGTCATCGTGGCCGCCGGAATCTGGACCGAGAAGTTGGACGCGCGCACGCCCCTCACGCTGTCGCGCGGCTCGCATGTTCTGCTCGACCCGGCCTCGCTCGGGCACCCGCGGGCCGCCGTCACCGTGCCCGTCCCCGGTGAACTGGGTCGCTACGTCTTCGCCCTGCCCACCGCGGACGGCCCGGTCATCGCCGGAATCACCGATGTGGCGGTCCCCGACCAGCCGGTGACCCTTCATGGCGCCCCTACCGCCGATGTCGACTGGATCCTCGCCCAACTCTCGCCCGCCTTCGCCCGTCCGCTCACCGCGCAGGACGTCATCGGTTCTTACGCCGGATTCCGACCGCTGGTGGCCGATGCCGAAAGCAGCACGGCCGACATCTCACGTCGGCACCGTGTGACGCGACGGCCTGACGGGGTCATCACCGTGACCGGAGGCAAGCTGACCACCTATCGGCGCATGGCCCAAGACGCCCTCGACGCGAGCGATCTGCCCGGCGTGTGCCGCACGGCCGCACTACCTCTCCTGGGCGCCCAACCACGTCGCACGCCTGCGCCTGACGGAGTGCCCGCGCGTTTGGTGCGTCGCTACGGGTCCGAGGCTCCCCGGGTAGCCGCCTACGGTGACACCGACCCGAGCCTCCTCGATCCCGTGGCTCCCGGGGTCGGGGTCCTCGGCGTCGAGGTGGTGCACGCGGTGCGGTGCGAGGGGGCGACTACGGTGTCCGACGTCATGGAACGCCGCACCCGTCTGAGCACAGTCCCCGCCCACGCCGCCGATGCCCGCGCGCGAGTCGAGGAGATCGTGGAAGCACATCGATGAAAGGCACCGACCCCCGTCGCGCGATCATCGGTGACGCACTCGCCATCGGCATCGGCACCGGTGCCTACGGCATCTCTTTCGGCGCGCTGGCTGTCGCGTCCGGACTAAGCGTGTGGCAGACGCAGGCGCTATCGCTACTCATGTTCACGGGCGCATCGCAGTTCGCCCTCATTGCCGTCATCGCTTCCGGCGGTAGTGCTCTTGTCGCCATCTCCACGGCGACGCTGATCGGCACGCGCAACACCTTCTATTCCGTAGCCATGGCACCGATCCTGCGTGTACGCGGTCTGCGCCGCCTCCTGGCAGCACAATGGACGATCGACGAGTCGACCGGTATGGCCGTGGGGCACGAGGACCGACGCGATGCTGCCCGCCTAGCGTTCTGGTCGACCGCGATCGCCATCTACGTCCTGTGGAATCTGGGCACCCTCCTCGGTGCCGTCGGTGCGGGCTTCATCGAGGACCCCAACATGTTCGGCCTCGATGCTGCCGCACCCGCGGCGTTCCTCGCGCTCATCTGGCCGCGCTTGACCTCGTGGCCGATGCGATGGGTGGCCATCGTCTCGCTCGGCACCGCGGTCGTTCTTGCGCCATTCCTTAGCGCCGGGCTCCCGGTCCTGCTCGCCGGTGCCGCGGGCATCGCGGTCGGTCTCGTCCTCGGCGCTCGGGCACCGGAGGTCGAGCGCTGATGTGGCCCACGATTCTCATCGCCTCCGGCGCGGCCTACGGACTTAAGTTGCTCGGCTACGTCGTTCCGGAGAAGTGGCTGGACACCCCATTCGCGCGGCGTATCACCGTGCTCATTCCCATCGCCCTTCTGTCAGCCCTCATCGGCCTGTGGACGCTGGTCTCCGGGTCGCAGATCACCTTCGACGCGCGCGTGCCGGGGGTTCTCGCCGCACTCGTCGCGCTCCTGCTGCGCGCTCCGTTCCTCGTCGTGATCATTGTCGCGGCGGCGGTCACAGCCGGCGTTCGAACTCTGGGATGGCTCCCCTGAAACCGCAGCGGCCGCTCTTCGGGTTCCTCTGGCCGGCCCCGCGCCCCGTTCCCCAGGACGGCGACGCGGTGCAACTGACCTGGCGACGGGTGCCACCGCGCGGGCCTTGGCGGCTCGCGCTTCTCATCATTTTGACCGGGCTACTGATCACCGCGGGCGCTGCGATGATCAGCGCCCTCCTCGCTTCACCCAGCATTCCCGGGCTGCTCATCAGCGTGGTCGTGATCGTCGGAAGTGCACTACTGCTGGGTCGCGGCTGGGCCGTAGGCACCTCGGTCAATGACACGGGGGTGAAGATCTCCAGGTTGCGGACAACGGTGGTCATCCCGTGGTCGGACGTCGTCGATGTTGATGAGGCGCCGCAGAGTCATTGGCTGGGTCTCCCCCTGCAGGTGTCGGGCTGGACGGTGCTCCTGCGGACATCCGAAGGTGCGCTCCGTACGCACATTGCGACGTCGTCCCCCGACCTTTGGGGCCGATCGCAGGCGGCCGACGCAGCGGCGAGCACCTTGCGCACCTGGTGGCGCGAGACGCGGTGACCTAACCAGCGCAAACGGCGAAGAGCAGTTGGGCCGCGAGCCCCCGCGACGATTAAGGCCTAGCGCGCGTCATCGATCGAGTAGGGGCTCCAGGCCAAGGGTGAGGCCGGGCCGTTCGCCCACCGCGCGCACGGCGAGCAGGACTCCCGGCATGAACGACGCGCGATCGAGTGAGTCGTGACGCAGGGTGAGGACCTCGCCGGGATTGCCCAGCAGTACCTCCTCGTGCGCGACCAGCCCGCGCACCCGCACTGAGTGCACGCGGATCCCTTCGATGTCCGCACCGCGGGCTCCTGCGATCTGATGCTGTGTCGCATCCGGACCGGGGGCGGTCGCCGCTCGGGCGCGCGCTTCGGCAATGCCGTGGGCGGTGTGGGTGGCCGTGCCGGACGGCGCGTCGGCCTTGTCGGGGTGATGAAGTTCGATGATCTCGACCGACTCGAAGTACGGCGCGGCCTGGCGGGCGAAGCGCATGAGCAGGACTGCGCCAAGTCCGAAGTTGGGGGCGATCACAGCACCGGTCGACGGGTGGGCTGCGAGCAACGTCCGAACCTCGTCGAGTCGCGCATCGTCGATTCCGGTGGTGCCCACCACGACGTCGATGTCGTGATCGAGGCAGAAGCGAATGTTGTCCATGACCACGTCGGGGGTGGTGAAGTCCACGGCGACCTCAACCCGTGACTGGACCAGGCGTTCCAAAGGATCGCCGATGTCAACCGTGGCCGCGAGGTGAAGATCCTCAGTGGCGTCCACCGCTCGGCACACTTCGGCGCCCATGCGCCCAGCCGCACCGATCACTCCCACTTTCACCATGCCCGCCACCCTAGTGGCCGCCGCCTTGCAGCAAGGAAGGACGGTGGCGCTGTCGGGGTGCGACGAACGCGTGTTAGGGCAAGGATGGGCCAATGGGAACTCGCGCAGCGCTAGCAGCCATCGCCGCCCTGACCGTGACAGCAGCCGCCATGCCGATGACCGCCGCCGCGGCAGATGACGCACCGGCGACCGTCACCTCCAGCCCCATCCCGGGCGGAACCTTCTTCACCGCCGCCCTGCAGGATCTGGCCGAGTCGGGGTACCGCGAGGGCGAGTACGCCCTTGAACTCTCCGGCGCACACATCTACGAATACGTCGCAGAGACCATCGAGGTCGTGGCGTCCCCAGCGCCACCCTCACCCAAGGGCGCCTACCGCAGCCGGATGATCGTGCGTCTGCCTGACGATCCGGCGGACTTCAACGGGCGTGTGCTCGTCGAGATGATGAACACCACAACGACGGTGGATCTCGATGTCGCCTGGGAGCAGGCGCACGAGTACCTCATGCGCGAGGGCTGGGGCTACGTCGGCATCACCGTGCAGCAAACCGGACTCGATGCCCTCACGCGGTTCCGGCCAGAGCCGAATCGATACACCGGGCTGGATCTCAATCTCATGACGCCCGAGGCTGCCCCGGTCCCCCTCTACGGACTGCGTGACCCATCCCTGGCCTGGGATCTCACCTCTGCCGTCGGCCGCCTGGTGACGTCGAATTCCGTCGGCGGCCCGTTCGACGGCTACACCGTTCGCTCGACGTACCTGACCGGCCAGTCCCAGATGGCCGGCTACGCGGTGACCTACATCAACGCCATTCATCCCCGTGACCAGATCTTCGACGGATTCCTCGTCGCCTACCGCGGCACCCGCGCGACCAACCTTGGTTTCGTCGCCCCCGAGGCAGGCAGCGCACCCGTGGGTACCTCCACTTCGGTCGCCCAGCGCCGAATCGACGGTGGCGGCACGCCGGTCATCAACCTGCAGACCGAATCCGATCCTCTCGACCTGCCTGGCGGCGGTGACGAGGCCGTGTGGCGAGACGATGCGTCCACACCGACCGATCGATTCCGACTCTGGGAAGTGGCGGGGTCCTCGCACAACGATCGCTGGGGCAGCCAGCAGGCCCTCGACATTCTCAGCCGCGACTACGGCCTGCCCTTCACGCCGGCGTGCGACTGGGTCGCGCCGATGGGCATCAACGACTTCCCGATGCGCTTCGCCTGGCACGCGGCCCTCGAGGCACTCGCGGGATGGCATGAGACTGACGCAGCCCCGGCGCTAGCCCCCCGGCTCGTGCGCGTAGACGGTGCGATCGTGCGCGACGCCCGGGGCAACGCCCGCGGCGGTATTCGCCTTCCTCCGGCTGACGTTCCCGTAGCCACTCGCGGGCCGATCAGCACCGGCGGACTGTTCTGCAACCTCACCGGATACCAGAAGCCGTTCCCTCGGAAGATCCTCAAGGCTCGCTACCCGAAGAAGGCGGAGTACGTCGACCAAGTGCGGCGAGCCGGTCGCGCGGATGCACGCAGCGGCGTGCTGCTGATCGAGGATGCCGCCGAACTGGTGCGCCAGGCCCGACGCGGACCCGCGGCCGACGGTCAAACCATACGTGACTACTAGCGACCTGCTGTCGCGGTTGCTAGTGGGGAGAGATGAGCGCGTAGGTCGGTGTAACCGTCAGCAATTCATCGGCCAATTCTGCGACATCGGCAGCGGTCACCTCGTCGATGCGCTGCAAGACCTCGTTGATCGATGGCACCTCGTCATACAGCAACTCGCCCTTGGCAATACGACTCATCCGCGCGCCGGTGTCCTCCTGGCCGAGCACGACTCCACCACGCATCTGGCCCTTGCCGCGCGCGAGCTCATCGTCTGTCAAACCATGGGCGGCGATGTCACCAACAACCGACTCGCATACCTCGAGAACGTCGTCCAACTTGTCCGGTAGGCAGCCGGCGTAGACGCCGGTGTAGCCGGTGTCGGAGAAGCTGGTCGCGAACGAGAAAACCGAGTAGGCAAGCCCGCGGGCCTCGCGGACCTCTTGGAAGAGCCGACTGGACATACCCCCACCCAGTGCCGCGTTCAGCACTCCAAGCGCATAGCGACGCTCATCGGTACGCCGGATACCGCCAAGCCCCACGACGACATTGGCCTGCTCGAGCGGTCGGTGCAGGTGGCCCCGGCCGCCGCGCCCCGGTACGCGTGCTTGCCGCGCGGACGCGCTGCGCACCACCGGAGCCGCATCGGCGAAGCCGTCCCCAAAAGCACGGCGCACCATGTCGACGATGTGATCGTGGTCCACGGCACCAGCAACCGAGATGACCATGCGCTCAGGAACATAGTTGCGCCGATAGAAGCCGCGGATCCCCGCCGGTGAGAGGGACCGAATCGACTCCTGGCTGCCCAGGATGCTTCGGCCCAGCGGGCCAGGACCGTAGTAGGTGCCCATGAAAAGGTCGTGGATCAAATCCGAGGCATCGTCCTCATTCATGGCGATTTCTTCGAGGATGACCGCGCGCTCACCCTCAATGTCCTCCGACCGCAACGCGCCATGCAGGACGAGGTCGGTGACGACATCGACCGCGAGGTCGAGATCCGTGTCGAGTACACGGGCGTAGAAGCAGGTGTACTCCTTGGTGGTGAAGGCGTTCATCTCGCCGCCCACCGCTTCGACTGGCGCAGTGATCTCCCAGGCTGAACGCGACGACGTCCCCTTGAAGAGCAGATGTTCAAGGAAGTGCGCGGCCC
>JAYNIC010000131.1:0-6486 GCA_038108715.1 Candidatus Nanopelagicales bacterium
AGTCGCAGGATTCCTGCCTCGACGCGTTGCCCGCCGTAACGGAAGCCGTGCAGGCGAACCCTGACCCGGCCGTCCAGAAGGGTTCCGCGACGTCCTGCATGGGCGTCGGCGGTGTGAACTACAGGTACAACGTCGGCGAGATGGAAATCACCACAGCACAGTGGGTCACCTTCCTCAACACCGTGGACCCCATGGGCAAGAACAAGCACCACCTGTGGGATGTTGCCGAGAGTGCGTCCGTATGGCCGAAGTACGGCTCCATCAACCGCAACCTCAACGCCGACCCAGGCTTCCGTTACTACCTGGCCTCCCCGGGATGGGCCAACCGTCCGTACAACCAGGCCGACTTCAGCCGCGCTGCGCGATTCATCAACTCACACAACAACGGCAAGGTGCTGTCCAAGCGGGTTGGCTCTGTCACATCCGTGTCGGGCACGGAGTTGAAGGTGACGACGTACACGGTTCGGCTCTCGACCAATACCGAGACCGGCATGTACACGATGAGCAATCGCAAGGCCACGCGCAATGCCAAGAAGGGCTTCGCGCTCACCAGCCAGGACGAGTGGATCAAGGCCGCGTACTACGACCCGAACGGCGGCGGGAAGTTCTCCTACTGGGACTACCCCACCAATCCGGGTCTGTACGTCAACTGCGCGGTCGACCACGAGGGATGCGCCGACGGAGATCAACCGAACGCGACCATCATGGACGCCAACGGCAACGTCATGAACGCCGACCAGCAGCCTCTGGCGTCCTTCGAGGCCGTCCCCGGTACGGCGCCGGACTGGTGTCCGGTGCTATCCCTGACGACGCAGGAGTGCACGAGCAGGGCACCGTTCCCACCGGTGCTGCCCTACAACGGCAACGTCACACCGGTCGGCCAGGCGCTCACGCGCTCCCCCTGGGGCACGCTCGACCAGGGCGGCAACGTCGTGGAGATCCTCGACACCATCTCTCCCCCGCCGGCTCTGGGCGATCCCAAGATCGTGTGGCGTCGCTGGCATGGTGGCGTGGTCACAGCGACGGCGTACCAGATGTGGTTGTCGGCGGTCGGCACGACGCCGCAGACGATCCCGGGCTACGCCATCAACCCGTGGCGCGGCTTCCGCATTTCCGTTCGGGGGCTCTAGGTCCACCACCCCCACGTTTGTCACCCAAATCCGCGTCTCGGGCCACTGTTCGGCCCCGAAAACGCGGGATGAGGTGACAAACGTGGGGGTCTCGTTCCGGGGGAGATCGGTTTTCTCGCGGATTGGCAGACGCCGGCGAAGAACTGAGTAGAGACGCCAACCCCCGCACTGTTTCACTCGCGCTCACACGGCGCCAGCCCGGCGCTGCACGAGGGCGAGGGGTGCACCATGTCCCGCACATACACCGGTGTGATGTCCGCACCGGTCACGTTGACCGTGTCTTCGCCCTAACCACACCCCCACCTTCACAGGAGTACGCCGGTGAGCGACAGTGGGGGCATGTCGGACGATGGCCGCCGTCGGGTACTCCTCGTGGAAGACGAGGAGTTCACCCGGACGATGGTGAGCGAGGCCCTCGAGGCCAATGGCCTAACCGCGCGGAGTGTGGCGACCGTCGCTGAGGCACTCGCCGCACTCGAGGCCTTCGAGCCCCACGCGGTCATCTCCGACCTCGACCTCGGCGGCGGGCCATCGGGTGCGGATCTGCTCAATCGAATTGCGGATGAGACCCCTTGGGTCGGCCTCGTGGTCCTCACCTCACACGCGTCACCCGAATTGGCGATTCGTCCAGGCACGAAGCTTCCCGCGCACGTGAGCTACGTGATGAAGGCACAGGTCAACTCCAGTGGCGACCTGCTTCGGGCCGTCGAGTCAGCAATCGCCGACACGTCGTTCACTCTGGGCGCAACGGTGAACACCGACGGTCGACCCATCATCTCCGCAGTCCAGGGTGAATTGCTGCGGCTCATTGCGGAGGGCTACTCCAACCAGGGCATTGCAGAGATTCGAGGGACCTCACTGCGTTCCACCGAGTCCCTTGTCCATCGCACTTTCGCGGCGCTCGGGATCGACGGTGACAAGCGAATGAATCCCCGCGTGCTTGCCGTGCGGATGTGGCAGCAGGGCAAGGTCGTCGTGAAGTGAGCGCCGCGCTCATTACCCGCCGCATCGGCAGCCGATGGTGCTGCGCCTGGCAGGTCGGGGTCACGCTCGTTATCCTCGGGCTCGTCCTCTCAGCGGGCCTGACTCTGCGCCTAGGCTGGCCGG
This sequence comes from Candidatus Nanopelagicales bacterium, assembly GCA_038108715.1. Classification (GTDB taxonomy): domain Bacteria; phylum Actinomycetota; class Actinomycetes; order S36-B12; family S36-B12; genus Mxb001. The sequence continues at coordinate 2,238 of JAYNIC010000131.1, forward strand.
ACTACTTCCGGGCCACGGCCGCCGAACTCGTCGCGGATGCGGCAGCGGCGGCCGTGCTCGCGGTCGCGGCGTTCACCGTCTTGCGGAGTCGACATATCCGCCATCAGCCCGTGTGGCTCGTGCTGGCCGTGTGGGTGCTTGTTGCCGCCGTGCGACTCGGCTGCTTTGCCCTGCTTGCACCCGAGGTCGTCGGCAGCATCCTCACCTTCAACGTCGCCATCCCCGTCTGGGCATTGGTCATCGTCTACGTCTATGCCGGATTCGATGATGGACGCGCCGGTGCCCGTGAGATCGCCGAGGCCAACACCGCCCTGCTCGGCGTACAGGAAGACACTCAGGAACTCATCGACCAGCAGCGACAGCAACTCCAAGAGGTAGTGCAACGCCAGATCGTTGACGAGGTCGCGCATCTGCGGGAGTCAGTGCGTCAACTCGACCAACCCGGTGCTGCCGCGGATGTGATGACACTGGCCAACCAGGTGTCGCAGTATTCAACCCAGGTCGTCCGCGAGGCAAGCCATCGTCTGCGCGAGCCCGACGCCGTGTTGCTCGGCCCGAACCTTCGGCCCGGGTCGGCGCAGGTGTCGTGGCCGAGCGTGGTGGATGTGTACCGGCGCGCGCGTCAGCCCATCCTCGTTCCCATTGCTCTGATCACCATGCGAGGAGTCATCGGATCGGTACTGCGCTGGGATCCCAGCACGTTGCTCGCGCAAGGGCTGATCTTCACCTGCCTGCTGACTCTGGCCTGGGCTGGGCGAGCGGCCATCGAGCGATGGATCCCACGACCGTCGCTGCGCGAGGTGTGTCTCAGCACCGCTCTCATCTTCGGCCTCGCCCTGGTGTCCGTGTGGGGATTCGCACTCGCGCGCGCCACAGCACCGGACAACCCCAACCTGATCCCGTTGCCCGCCATTGGAATCTTTGTCTTCGGCGTCTTCTTCGTCGGGCGACTGGTCTCGGGAGTCAATCTGCGGTGGGAGCAGGTGACCGCGGAACTGGTGGCGGTCAATGCGGCATTGACGCAGGCCAATGAGCAGTTGATCGACGAACTCACCCGGGCGCGTGAGCGACTGGCCGACATGCTGCACGGCCCAGTCCAGGGCCGCCTCGCCGCCGCCTCCATGGCCTTGCGGCTCTACGCGGACGCCCAGGCGAACGGCCGTCCCGCCGACCTGACGAAAACGCTCACCACCGCCACGGCCCTGCTCGACCAAGCAGTGGAGGACCTTGACCAATTGGGGCAATCACCGACAACGACTTGGGAGAGCCTGGCCGTCGGCCTCGAGCATGTGCGGCAGACCTGGGGGGGCCTGGTCGAAGTGACCTGGACGATCCCGGAGTCCATGGATCGCGCGGCCATCACCCCGGTGGTGACGGTTATCGAGGAACTCGTAACTAACGCGTCGCGTCACGCAGATGCCCGCCATGTCGAGGTGATCGTTCGTCCCCTCCCCGACAGCCACATCGAGATTGTGGCCCTCAACGATGGCCGCGCTGCTCCGGCGGACCCCATCGCGGGGTCGGGGTTGGGTCAGGTGTCGAGGTACGGCGGCCGATGGTCCATTGAGCGGACCCTCGACGAGCGTACGCTCGTCCGGGTCACTATGGGCGCGGAGTAGCTACACCGAGGTCGAGCCGGTCATCTCCATACGTGGCGCTTATCTCGCTGACGACGATCTCGTAACTGTCGTACCAGCGCTGATACTGCCCCTTCGCCTCCAAGTGCTCTGGGAGCCGGGACAGTTCCTTCACCGCGTCCATGGAGTCGAAGTAGTACGAGGCATTGATGATCGTGCCGTCCGTCGAACGCCAGGTGCGGGTCCCTCGAAACCCGGGCAGGGCCCTAGCAAACGCGTCGATCTGATCATCGAGCCGATGGAAGTCTTCGTCGTACTCACCGGGCTGGAAGATGAACTGGCACAGGATCACAAGCGACTACCTCTCTTCGTCTTGGCTAGGCATTCATCACCCGACGGATCAACGTCGCCTCGGGTGAGTCGATGAGGAGGCGCTGAGCCAGGTCATCGGCCGCAGCCGTAACCCGGTCCTGAGCGCCGAGACCCAACCCGTCGATGATGAACAGGGCATCAGCAGTGTCGGTGGTGAGCCTCGTGCGAATGCACTGGCGCCAATTCCAGCGCCGGCAGGTGACACCTGCGCCATCGCGCCAGATGACTTCACCGGCTGTCGCGGTTTGAATGACCGGCTCACCGTCGGCAACGGTGTCGAAGGTCTCGTCACCGCGGGCCACCACCAAACGCGGCGCACCTACGTAACCGGTGAGGTCCTCGCCACCGATTGGGACTTGATGGATCACGGAGACGGCGTTGTACGTGTCGGTGAGTCGATCAATACGCGGAAGTCCCGAACCCGCACGGCGCAGAAGCGCCTCCGCGCTGGAGCGAGCCTCGCGCGGCTTCACACCGAACTCCGCGAACGCCGACCGCCACTCGGCGATGGTCGGCAGGTCGTGCGCCTCAATGCCCTTGAGCGCCTCAGCCGCGGCGATTTCGGCGTCACTCAGCGCCCGCTCACTTGCCACGCTTGGGTCTCCCGGCTCGAGTCCGCGCGCCACGATGAGAACGGCAACGTAGTCGGGGCGCAGCGCGAAGACCTCGGGGTCAACCGTGGCCGATGCGAGATCGCCGTCCCATGCCGCACTCATGGCCGCATCCGTGACATCGGCTCGAGCACCGTCATGGTGAACCGCACCGGACGCCGACCGGCGCACGAGTAACTATGGGGAGCATCGGCGCCGAAACTCACGCCGTCTCCGGGACTCAGGGTGGTGACTTCACCGCCTACTTCTAGGCCTAGCCGGCCGGAGTGCACGTGGAGGAGTTCCCGCGTCCCGGCACTGTGCGCCTCCGAGGAATACGACTCACCGGGCTGCAGGCACCACTTCCACAACTCCAGCATGTCCGAGGAGGCCACCAACTCCGCACTACCACCGCTGTCACCAGTCCACAGCGATTGCCGGTCGGCGGCGCGGGTGACGATCACCGGTGCCGACGGGCGATCGTCAACAAGTTCAGCCAATGGGGACCCGAGCGCGGAGGCCAGTCGCAGCAGTGTGGCGATGCTGGCGTTGGCGCCACCGCTCTCGATGTTGATGATCATGCGCCGACTGACGCCGCTGTTCTCCGCCAGTTGATCAAGCGTCAGCCCTCGGGAAGACCGCAGATCACGGACGCGGCGACCGATTGCCGACGGCAACTGTTCGACGAGAACCTCGGCCGTCATTTTCGCTTCCCTCCGTAGTGCGCTACGAGTGCACTATAGTGCACCCATCATGACTACCGCGACAACGCACCGCTTCCCGGCGTGGACACTCGCCGTCGGCGCGATGCTGTCGGTCCAACTCGGTGCAGCCGTGTCCATCAGCCTCTTCGACAGCATTGGCGCAAGTGGAGCCGCCTGGCTCCGGCTCCTACTCGGTGGCATCGGATTCATCCTCATTGCTCGCCCCCGCTACTGGCAGTGGACCTGGCGGGAGCTGCGCGCACCGGTCCTGCTCGGTCTCGTCACCGCCGTGATGACTTTCGCCTTCATGACCGCCATCTCGCTCATCCCCCTGGGCATGGCCGTCGCCATCGAATTCCTCGGCCCGCTCACGGTCGCGGCCTGGCACAGCCCGAACCGCAAGGCAATGGCGTGGCCCGCGCTCGCCCTGGGGGGCGTGCTCCTGCTCACTGAACCTTGGAACGGCACACCAAATGTCTGGGGCATAGCCTTCGCCGGCATTGGCGCAGTGGGCTGGGCGTCTTACATCGTCATCACCCAGCACGTCGGTGACCGCTTCAAAGGCGTGGATGCGTTGGCGATCTCCCTACCGGTCGCCGCGGTGGTGACGATTCCACTCGGGCTGCCCGCGGTCTGGGATCACCTGGATGCCCGCGTCATCATCATCGCGGTGGGCTCAGCGATCCTGCTGCCGCTCATCCCCTGGAGCTTGGAACTCTATGCGCTGCGCCGGCTGACGAAGGCGGCGTTCGGCACCTTGATGGCGCTCGAACCAGCCATCGCCCTCTTGATCGGCATCATCGTCCTTCATCAGCTACCGCTACCCCTCCAGTACGTCGGGATCGCCTTGGTCGTGATTGCGGGAGTGGGAGCCGAACGTCGTGGTCGACGTGTGCCAGCACCCCTGTAGGTCATGTGCACGACGTGAACGCCGAGCGCCGACTTTGCTCGACATGAGGTCCCGCGCACCCGCCGCGGCAACCCTCGCACTCGTGACCCCTCTCAC
>JAYNIC010000132.1:0-2960 GCA_038108715.1 Candidatus Nanopelagicales bacterium
CTCCTCAGTAACCTCCTCGGCCGCTTCGTCATCGCCGCCGCAGGCCGCGAGCACAAACGCGGCTGCAGAGGCGACTGCAACGACGGCCGCCGAGCGGCCGCGCGGTGGGATCCGCTTCATAGATTTTCCTTTCTGGTGGGTTCAGGTCGATCGGGTGCGATCGGCCCAGGGGGTGGTCCAGCGCTCGAGGGCGACGGTGACCAGGTAGAAGACAAGTCCGGTGATGATGGCGGCGACGACGTAGGCCCAGGCGCGCCCGTATGCCGTATTAGCTGCTGAGCTCGCGATGCGACTGCCAAGGCCCTCTTGCGGACCACCGAAGTACTCCGCGACGAGAGCGGCGATTACTGAGAGCGGAGCGGCGATCTTGAGGCCGGTGAAGAAGAAGGGGATCGCATTGGGAACACGCAGCACGCGCAGGATGGTGCGCGGTGCGGCGTTCATGGAGCGCATGAGTTCGAGTTGCACGGGCTGCACCTGCACGAGACCCCGGGTGACGTTTACCAGCATGGGGAAGAAGACGATGATCATCGTCACGAGCACACGTGGCGTGCGGCTCGTGATGCTGAACATGTTGTTGAGAATAGGCGTTAGCGCGATGATCGGAACCGCGGCCAGGCCCGCGGCGAGAGGTGTTATCAGGTTGTTAACAACGATCAAGCGCTGCGCGAGAAAGGCCATAAGGACGCCGGCGATCGTGCCGAGGACGAGGCCGAGGAAGGCCGTGATGGCCGTGTAGATCGCGGTGCTCCACATGAGGGAGATGTCGCCGAAAAAGTTCTCCGCAATGAGGCTCGGCGCCGGCAGGAGGTAGGGCTGGATGTCCTGGACGACGACGATCGCCTGCCAGGCGGCCAGCACAAGCACGCCGATGATGATCGGCGGCCAGATGAACTTGAGGCGGTCGGTCATTACACCTCGCCCACCCGCGCGCGATTCTCCGCCCCGCCTACATGGCCGCGCAATGCTTCACGAACGGCTGTTACCGCGTGGAAGAAGTCGTCGGACTCACGGGTGTCCTCGTCGCGCTCGGCGCCCAGGGGGACAGGGACGATGTCGGTGATCCGCCCAGGCCGCGGTGACATGACGACCACGCGATCAGAGAGGTAGACGGCCTCGGGGATCGAGTGGGTGACGAAGACGATCGACTTGCCAGTCTCTCGCCGGATCCGCAGGAGCTCATTTTGCATGCGCTCGCGGGTCATCTCATCGAGGGCACCGAACGGTTCGTCCATGAGCAGCAGCGGCGGGTCCACGGCGAGGGATCGAGCGATGGCGACCCGCTGCTGCATGCCACCGGACAACTGCCAGGGGCGATGGTCGGCGAAATCGGAGAGTTGCACCATCTCCAGCAACTCGAGGGCGCGGGCACGACGTTTGTCCTTGCTCCAACCCATGAGCTCGAGCGGGAGTTCGACATTGCGTCGCACGGTGCGCCAATCGAAGAGCGCCGCCTGCTGGAAGGCCATGCCGTAGAGCTGCTTCTGACGAGCTTGATGAGGGGTGACACCGGCCACCGTCATGGTCCCGCGCGTCGCCTCGGTCAGGTCGGCAGTGACCCGCAGGAGGGTCGACTTGCCGCAGCCGGAGGGGCCGATGAGGGAGACGAACTCTCCGGTCTGCACCTCGAGGTTGACATCCTGCAACGCCGTGACCTCGCCGGGCTGGCCCTCGTTGAAGATCTTCCAGATCCCCTCGGCGTGCACCGCTGCTTGTGTGGCGTCGGTCATGCGCTGTTCTCCTTGGGCAGGTTGCGGGTGAGGTAAAGGTCGAGGGCGGCCACAAGGGCAGCCACGATGAGTCCCATGGCGAGAGCTCCGAAAACGGCCACATAGACCTTGGCGGGCTGGGATGTGATCTGACGTGCGTATTCAATGAGCAGTCGGCCGATGCCGCCGCGCACGCCGGTGGAGATCTCCGCGACCACGGTGCCCACGACGGCGGCGGCTGCCGAAACCTTCAAAGCGGGTACGAGGTAGGGCACCGACGACGGAAAGCGCAGCTTGCGGAGCGTCTGGCCTGGCGAGGCGGAAAACGACCGCATGAGTTCCAGTGACGTGGGCGTGGGCGCCTGCAAGCCGCGCAGTGCACCGACGGAGACCGGGAAGAACGCAAGGTACGCGGCGATGAACATCACGGAGTACGTCGTGTTCCACTCGATCGGCCCGATAGTGATGCGGTTGCCGATGCCGACGATGAGCGGAGCGAGCGCGATCAGCGGCACGGTCTGCGAGGCGATGACGAAGGGGAGCAGCCCGCGCTCCATGAAGAGGAAGCGCTGCATGATGACAGCGAGGAGGAGTCCGACCCCCGCCCCGACGATGAAGCCACCGCCGGCGAGCAACAGCGACCGCAGGGTCGCTGAGATTACGGCGTCGAGCACGGTGTTCTCGGAGCCACGGACCTCCGGCTCGCCCATCGCGGCGACCATCGTCCACACATGGGGCATGGTCATGTCCGATGTGTTGAGAGGCATCGAGATGATCGTGCCGAGCCACTTCACCAATTCCCACATGAGCACTGCGATGCCGATTCCGGCGAGCGCCCAGAGCAGGGAGATGCCGCCGTTGCGCAGTCGTCGAACCACACCGCTGGTGCGTCGCGGCCGATCGACGGTCGCCGTGGTGCTCACGTTGATCCCTCCTCGTCCGATCTCTTGATCAGTCGGTCTCTGTGTCGCTCAGGACTTGGCGTCGACAGTGTCGGCGATGGCGGGAAGGATGTGGTCGCCGTACTCCATCAGGGTGTGGTCTTTGTCGTCGTGCTGCAGGTACACGGCAAACTGATCCACGCCGAGCGCCTTGAGTTCCTCGATGCGACGAATGTGCTCCTCGGGCGGCCCGATGATGCAGAAGCGGTCGATGATCTCGTCCGGGACGAAGTCGGTGTGCGTGTTGCCTGCCCGACCGTGCTGGTTGTAGTCGTACCCCTGGCGACCTTTGATGTAGTCGGTGAGGGCC
>JAYNIC010000132.1:2970-4042 GCA_038108715.1 Candidatus Nanopelagicales bacterium
GTGAGTGCCTTCGGTACGCCGCCGCCCTCGCCGTAGCGTTCGACGATGTCGGCCACGTGATTGCCGACCATGCCGCCGAACCAGCGCAGCTGATCGCGCGCGTGCTCCACGTTGTCCGTGACGTACGCCGGGGCAGCCACGCAGATGTAGACATCGTCGGGATTGCGGCCGGCCGCCTCAGCAGCATTGCGCACGGCCTCGATGGTCCACGCGGCGATCTGCGGGTCGGCGAGTTGGAGGATGAAGCCGTCACCGACCTCGCCGGTGAGTGCGAGCACCTTGGGTCCGTAGGCCGCGACGAAAACTTCCGTGCCGCCATCGTGGGCCCAGGGCAGGCGGATCGAACTGCCCTTGTAGTCGATCGGTCGCCCGTTGGTGAGGTCCTTCAACTGCTCAACAGCCTCGCGGAGTTCGGCGACCGTGACCGGCTTGCCATTGGTCACGCGCACGGCCGAATCACCTCGGCCGATGCCGATGACTGTGCGGTTGCCGTACATCTCGTTGAGAGTCGCGAACACCGATGCGGTGACCGTGATGTCGCGAGTAGCGGGGTTGGTGACCATGGGGCCGACCTTGACCTTGCGCGTCGCGTCGAGGATCCGCGAGTAGATGACGTATGGCTCCTCCCACAAGATGTGGGAGTCGAAGGTCCAGACGTAGTCGAAACCTTGCATCTCGGCTTTCTTGGCCAGATCCACTACCCGCGATGCGGGGGGAGTGCACTGCAGAACGATGCCCATGTCCATGGGTCTCTCCTAACGGGTCTGGGGGAAGCCGAGATCGACACTGGAGGTGGACGGATCCGGCCAACGAGACGTCACGGTCTTGGTGCGGGTGTAGAAGTCGACTCCGGCCGGGCCGTACATGTTGGCGTCACCGAACAGGGATGCTTTCCAACCGCCGAAGCTGTAGTACGCCACCGGTACGGGGATGGGGACGTTGATCCCCACCATGCCGACCTGGATGTCGAACTGGAACTGCCGCGCCGCGCCCCCGTCGCGGGTGAAGATCGCGGTCCCGTTGCCGTACTGGTGGCGATTGATCAGGTCCACGGCCTCCTCGTACGTGTTCA
>JAYNIC010000132.1:4052-6473 GCA_038108715.1 Candidatus Nanopelagicales bacterium
GTTCACGCGGATCACGGAGAGCACCGGCCCGAAGATCTCGTCGTCGTAGACCTTCATGCCGGGCTTGACGTTGTCGATGAGGGAAACGCCGAGGAAGAATCCGTCGGCAGGCAGGTCCGCCTCGCGACCATCAACGACCACTGATGCGCCCTCCCCGGCTGCTCCGGCGAGGTAAGACGCCACCTTGTCCCGATGCTCGCCGGTGATGAGCGGACCCATCTCGGCGGTGGGGTCGGTGCCAGGACCCACCTTGACGGCTGGCATGCGCTCGGCGATGGCTGCGACGAGCGGGTCCGCCACATCACCCACGGCCACCACGACCGAGATCGCCATGCAGCGCTCACCGGCCGAGCCGAAGCCCGCACTCACCGCGGCATCGGCGGCCATGTCGATGTCAGCGTCGGGGAGCACGATCATGTGGTTCTTCGCGCCGCCAAGCGCCTGTACCCGTTTGCCGTTGGCGGTTCCGGTCGAATAGATGTACTTCGCGATCGGGGTCGAACCGACGAAACTCACCGCCTGGATGTCCGGGTGCTCCAGGATGCGATCGACCGCGACCTTGTCGCCATTGACGACGTTGAACACCCCGTCGGGCAGCCCGGCCTCCTTGAGCATCTCGGCGATGAGCAGGGATACGGAGGGATCCTTCTCGCTCGGCTTGAGGACGAAGGTGTTGCCCGTGGCGATGGCGTTGGCGAACATCCACATCGGGACCATCGCCGGGAAGTTGAACGGCGTGATGCCCGCCACGACCCCGAGGGGTTGCCGCAGGGAGTAGACGTCGACACCCGATGACACCTGCTCGCTGTAGGAGCCCTTGAGCAATTGCGGGATACCGCAAGCGAACTCGAGATTCTCGATGCCGCGGGCTAGTTCACCGCCGGCGTCTGACGGGACCTTGCCGTGCTCCTGCGAGACCAGGTTGGCGATATCGGCGCGCCGCGAGTCGACGATCTGGCGGAAGCGGAACAGGATCTCGGCGCGCTTGGAAAGCGAGGAGGCTCGCCAGGAGGTGAAGGCCGCCTTGGCGATGGCCACGGCCTTGTCGACCTCCTCGACGTCGGCGAAGCCGACCTCGCCCTGCTGGGCGCCCGTGGCCGGATTGAAGATGGGGCCGACCCGGCCTGAGGATGAAGCAACTCGCTGACCATTCAGCCAGTGATCTACGGCGTACACGGTTCTCCCGTTCCTTAGTGGTCGTTCGGAGGTGGGGGTAGGCCCTCCAAGGATCCGAAGCGCTGAGGCTAGATGAGGTACTGGGACAGGCCACGCTTGAGGTAGCGGCCACGGCCCTTGGAGCCGTGGAAGCCTTCGTCATCGACGAGCACATCGCCCCGCGACATCACGACGTCGACGTGACCGTCGATCTCGTAGCCCTCCCACGCGCTGTGGTCCATGTTCATGTGGTGCGTCTTCTCGTAGCCGATGCTCGTGTGGCCGTTGGGGTCGTACACGACGATGTCGGCATCCGACCCCGGCGCGATGACCCCCTTCTGGGGGTAGAGACCGAACATGCGTGCCGGCGTCGTGGAACACAGCTCCACCCAGCGCTGCACGCTGAGTTTGCCCTCGGCGACGCCCTGGAAGATGAGGTCCATGCGGTGCTCGACCGAGCCGATGCCGTTCGGAATCTTCGAGAAGTCGCCGACACCGAGTTCCTTCTGCTCCTTCATGCAGAACGGGCAGTGGTCGGTGCTCACGATGGACAGGTCGTTGGTGCGCAGGTAGCGCCACAACTCGTCCTGGTGGCCCTCTTCGCGCGAGCGCAGGGGAGTCGAGCAGACCCACTTGGCTCCCTCGAAGCCCGGAGCGCCGAGGTTCTCCTCCAGCGACAGGTAGAGGTACTGCGGGCAGGTCTCGCCGAATACGTTGAGTCCTTCGTCGCGGGCCTGCTGCAGGGTGTTGACTGCCTGCTTGGCGGACATGTGCACGATGTAGAGCGGCGCCCCGGTCATGCGGGCGAGCATGATCGCGCGGTGGGTGGCTTCCTCTTCGGTCTCCCACGGGCGCGTGAGTCCGTGATTGATCGGCGCGGTGTCTCCTCGAGCCAGGGCCTGCGAAACGAGCACATCAATCGCGATCCCGTTCTCGGCGTGCATCATGATCGTCGAGCCGTTGTTGCGAGCCTGCTGCATCGCCCGCAGGATCTGCCCGTCGTCGCTGTAGAAGACGCCCGGGTACGCCATGAAGAGTTTAAAACTCGTGATGCCTTCGTCGACGAGTTCGTCCATGGCCTTGAGCGAGTCGTCGTCGACGCCGCCGATGATCTGGTGGAAGCCGTAGTCGATAAAGCAGTTGCCGTCGGCCTTGGCGTGCCAGGCAGCCAGCCCGTCCTGGACGCGCTCGCCGTACTTTTGAACGGCGAAGTCGATGATCGTCGTTGTGCCGCCCCAGGCCGCCGCGCGCGTCCCGGTCTCGAAG
>JAYNIC010000133.1:0-4624 GCA_038108715.1 Candidatus Nanopelagicales bacterium
CATGGGCCGCCGCTCCGGCGGCAAGGGTGGTGGTTTCGGCCGCGGTCGAGGCGGCGGCACCCGCCTGAGCGGCACCGGCCGAGACCGTGTCCGCGACCGACCCGCGCAGCCGCGCCGCATGAGCGGCGTCAGACACCGTCCGAGCTGCGTTGTCCGCGACGCCGGCCGCCATGCCCGCCGCGCCAGATACGCCGGCCGAGGCTCGGTCGGCGTACGAGGAGACTGCCCCGGCCCACGCATCGGCCCGCTGGGCGACAGGGCTGGTGTCGCGGTACTTCTTCCAGGCGGCAACTCCGGCAACCGCACCAGCCGCAGCGGCGGCGAGGACGAAGACCTTGCGCATGGCGAACTCCCTTCGTGACAGCCCCGACCGTAGCAAGGACCGCCCAACCCCTCCCGGTTTCGGACCGGAAACCGGTGGTTCTAGCGGCCTTTGAGGTAGGCGCGGAAGAGTTCGAGCGGTGCGTTACCAGCCAGGAACCGATCCCGCTCGGCATCGGGCAGGGCCAGGGCGTGCTCGCACACGCGCGCCCACGCCATCCCCACGCCCCGGGTGAGCGATCCAGCCACCGTGGCCGAGATCGCCGACGTGGCCACCTGGCCACCGGGGATGAACTTGAGCAAGCTCGTCACGAGGTACCGACCGGCCATGGTGGCCCCGCCAGTGAGCACGAGGGCCCCCGCGGCAGCGAGCGCCCGCGATCGATCGGAGGGTAGTCCGTACGCAGCGGTCAGCCGCGCGATCATCGCTACCTGCGTCGGAACCAGGATGGCCGCATCCGAGAAAGGGATGGGAGTGGCGCCGACGCCAGCCGCGACCGCAACCGACGTATTGATAATCGCCTTCGCAGCCTGTCTTTTACGCTCCCAGTCGAGAATCTGCGCTGCAGTCAGCGCAGCCGTCGCCACCTCAGGCACAACGAGGTACGTCGCATCCAGCAACTCCTGCAGCCCGAACACCGGCGTACCGGTGAAGGGATCCTCCAGCGCATTCGTGAGCAGGACCTTGCCGGACGGTCGCAACGGCAGGCCGAGGCTCTCGATGTAGGTGGCGAGTTCGATCGCCTCCGGGTGAGGAACTCCGTCTCGCGTCGGCACCTGCGTGATCACCAGGACAACGGGCAGACCGAGGTCGGAAATGGCACGGACGAACTCGGCCTGCCGGTCCTCGAATCGGCGATCGGACCAGCGGACGAGGTACCAGGCAGCGTGGATGCGCTGGTCCATCGGAAGACCCCGGGTGCCTTCGACGCGCTCGCGCAACGCCTTGAGGATTTCATCGCCGGAGTGACCGGTCTCAAACCCCTCGGAGTCATACAGGCCCAGCAATCCGCCCGGATGCCGGTAGTAGACCAGGCCCTGCGTCACCGGTCGGCCCACACCCGTTTGCGCGACCTGGGCACCGAAGATCGCGTTGACGAGGGTGGACTTGCCGACGCCGGTCTTGCCGAAGACCGCCAGGTTGAAGCAGCCCAGCGCGTCAAAGGCCTCCCCCAAACGCGCCCCGAAGAGCCGCTCCACCTCGCTGCGATCGATATCGCGACCTGCCACCTCGTCTGCCATGGGTCCACGGTACGGCGACATCGCTCGTGACGTCGGCTCGTACAACAAGGTGCTCGGCAGGGGAACACTCCAGCCCGCGGGTTACCGTGGACCGATGGGCAAGGTCCTGGCCGCGATCGCCGCGGCGCTGGTCCTCGTGGGGGTGACCCTCGCGGGGGCCTTCGTCCTGCTCGGCGGCGTCGACTGGCTGCGTGACCGGCAGGCGATCGTCGTCCCCGAGGAGTACCGAGCGGTCATCCTGGCCGCGGCCGACCGCTGCCCGGTCGTACCTCCCGAGGTGCTCGCCGCCCAACTCGCCTCCGAGAGCAGTTGGGACCCCCGGGCCGTGAGTCCCGCGGGCGCTCAGGGACTTGCCCAGTTCATGCCGCGCGTCTGGGAGCAGTACGCCGTGGACGGCGATGGCGACGGCCTCACCGACGTCTGGAATCCCGTGGACGCCATCCATTCGGCCGCCGAACTCAACTGCGTGAACGCCGCTCTCGTCGCAGACGTTCCTGGCAACGAACTGAAGAACATCCTCGCGGCGTACAACGCGGGCTTCAACCAGGTGGTGAAGTACGAGGGCGTGCCGCCATTCCCGGAGACCGAGGCCTACGTCGAGCGCATTCTGACCCGGGCCGAGCGCGTGCAGTTCTAGTGCCGTCGAGCGCTACGCCCGCGGATTACCGAACATGTCGCTGGCCCCGCGGGCATCGGCCACCAGTCCGGGCACGACAGCGCCCAACTCACCTGGCGCCCAACCGCCAGACTCCTTCGACGCCGTTGGGCCCTTGACCCACGGCTCCGCAACGCCGATCTCATTTCCGGTGATCGTGAAGACCCGACCGGTCACGCCCGCCGACTGCGCGGAGCCGAGCCAGACAACGAGCGGGGAGATGTTCGCAGGATCCAGCGGGTGGTAACCGCTCGCGTCGGGAGCCATCTTGCCCAGCTCCTCGAAGAGGGGCAGCCCCTCCGTCATGCGGGTGAGCGCCACCGGCGCGATGGCATTGACCGTGACGCCGATGCGAGCGAGTTCATCAGCGAGGATCACCGTCATCGTCGCGATAGCGGCCTTCGCCGCACCGTAGTTCGCCTGGCCGATGTTGCCGAAGATGCCACTCGGAGATGACGTGTTGATGATCCGCGCATCGTTGGTCTCCCCTGCCTTGGCTCGCGCGCGCCAGTAGTCCGACGCATGACGCGACACCGCGAAGGTTCCTCGTAGGTGGACGGCAATGACGGAGTCGAACTCGTCGGGGGTCATGTTGACGAACATGCGATCGCGGAGAATGCCCGCGTTGTTGACGACCACGTCAAGGCCGCCGAAGGCGTCAAGCGCTGCCTGGATGATGCGACCAGCGCCGTCATAGTCCGTGACGTCATCGGCGTTGGCGACGGCTTCGCCGCCCATGGCGCGAATCTCTTCGACGACCTGGTCGGCGGGGCTCGCATCAGTTCCACCGCCATCGACGGCTCCGCCCCGGTCGTTGACCACGACCTTGGCCCCCTCACGTGCGAAGGCCAACGCGTGCTCACGGCCGATGCCACGACCGGCTCCCGTGATGACGACAATCCGACCTTCGCAGATCCCCGACATGCTGCCTCCTGATCGATTGTTGTCCTGCTCTCTGCTTCGGAAGGCTAGTGCGCACCGAAACAACCGCCCACGCGGGCACCATCGGCGGTGCTACGTTCGCCGACACGGCCGGGGCATCCCGGCAGGCCAATGGAGGGCGGTCATCGTGGCGGATATCGACTGGGACCGGCTGCGGGAAGCGGCCATGGCCGCCCTGAGCCACTCCTACTCGCCGTACTCGAACTATCCGGTCGGCGTCGCCGGATACACCGACGACGGTCGCCTGGTCTGGGGCGCCAACATCGAGAACGCCAGCTACGGCATCACACTGTGCGCGGAGTGCTCCATGGTCTCCATGCTCTTTGGGACCGGCGGTGGCAAGCTCACCGCGGCGTACTGCGTCGACGGACGGGGTGAACCGCTCATGCCGTGTGGCCGCTGTCGGCAGCTTCTGTACGAGCACGGCGGTCCCCACATGCTCATGATGACGCCGAAGGGGATCCAGACGATGGATGAGATCTTGCCGCAGGCCTTCGGCCCGCACGATCTCGAGATCGCTGCCGCCATCGAGGCGGAGTGATGCGAGGGATGATGCAGGTGGCGATCGGCTCCGGTGCCTGTCGTTGACTGGATCGGTGACTATCCCAGGGCGAGCGCTTCGGTGACGCTGCCCCGCAGTGCGCTCATCTCGCTATCGGCCTGTGCGCGGGCGGCCGCGAGATCGCCGTCGACCGGTACCTCAACCTGCAGGTAGCACTTCAGTTTGGGCTCGGTACCGCTCGGCCGCACGATGACGCGGGCACCCTCCATGGTGAAGCGCAAACCATCGGTGGGCGGCAACCCATCAGCACCCTCCTCGAGATCGACCACCTCGCTGACAAGACGGCCGCCAAGCACGCTGGGCCGCTCCTGACGAAGTCGCGCCATCGCATCACGAATCAACGACAGATCCTGCACGCGGAACGACACCTGAGACGTGACGTGCAGCCCGAAGCGACGTGCGAGGTCGTCGAGCACGTCCTGGATCCCACGCCCTTCGGCGGCTAGGTGCGCCGCCATCTCAAGCATGAGTAGCGATGCCGTGATGCCGTCCTTGTCCTTAACGTACGCCGGATCACAGCAGTAGCCGAGCGCCTCTTCATATCCGAAGATCAACTCGGGAACCTTGGAGATCCACTTGAAGCCGGTCAACGTCGTGGCGTACCCCAGACCAGCGTCCTGCGCGATGCTGTGGAGCAGGGTGCCCGACACGATCGATTCGGCCATCGTGCCGCTGATCGGCGTACCCGCACGACGCATCCGCTCAACAGTCCACCACCCGAGCAGCGAACCGACCTCGTCTCCGGTCAGCATGCGATAGGAACCATCGGCCGTGCGAATCCCCGCGGCTGCCCGATCGGCATCAGGATCGTTGGCGATGATGATGTCGGCATCGACCGCGGCGGCTTCGGCCAAGGCCAGATCCATGGCCCCGGGCTCCTCCGGATTGGGGAAGTGCACGGT
>JAYNIC010000133.1:4634-6412 GCA_038108715.1 Candidatus Nanopelagicales bacterium
ACCCGGCCCCTTCTGCGGCGCGCATGAAGACCTCGCCACCGACTCCGTGCATGGCGGTGTACACGGCACGGATGTTTCGGGGTCCCGGCGGAAGCAGCTCGATGGCGCGCGCCACATAGGCGTCGAGCACTCCCCCGTCCAAGGTGACGTACTCATCCGAGGTAGGGATGTCGGCGATCGGCCCTACGGCCGCGATACAGGCGGCAATGTCCGCATCCGCTGGCGGGACGATCTGGCTGCCGTCACCGAGGTAGACCTTGTAGCCGTTGTCATCCGGGGGGTTGTGCGACGCGGTTACCATCACCGCGCCGCTGGTGCCCAGGAACCCGATCGCGAACGCCGTCACCGGTGTCGGCAGTGGGTGCGACAGCACCATGGCCGAGATTCCCGCGCCGGCCATGATGCGTGCAGTGTCGTGCGCGAAGACATCAGAATTTCGTCGTGCGTCGTAGCCGATGACGATGGAGTGCCCACCCGTGGCCCGCAGGTACGCCGCGAGTCCGGCAGCAGCCCGCATGACGACCACGCGGTTCATCCGATTGCTCCCCGGGCCTAGCGGCCCACGCAGACCAGCGGTGCCGAACTGCAGCGTGCCAGCGAAAGCGTCGGCGAGTTCATCGATGGCGGCTTGATCACCCGATTCGCACCGCTCGACCAGAGCTTCGAGGTCGGCACGGGTCGCGTCATCAGGATCGATGGCGAGCCAGTCACGCGCTGTCCGCAGGAGATCGGCCAGGCTCATCGAGGACCCCTCCCAGAAGATGCCATTGGTTCGCAGGCTCAGGACGACAGCAGCCGCTGTTGCAGATAGGAGAAGAGCACGTCACCGGAGTACTCACTGAAGCGATGGAGTTCTTCAGCAGTTGCGGTCACCTGGTCACCTTCGAGCCGGTTGAGCAGGACGGCGCAGATCATGGCGAATGAGGAGAAGCCCCATGAGTTGAGATACGCGGCGAGCATGGCGCCTTCCATCTCGATATTGCGAACGCCGTTGGCGTGCAGCCACTCCAGGAACTCCTGCTTCGTCTGCATGGTCTCAAGGCGAATGGCTCCGTCGAGACGGAATTGCTCGAGGAAGAACTCGTTGGTGGCAATGGTCTTGCCCTCGACGATCGCAAGATCGGAATCGGCATTCGCGGCAAGGATGTCCGCGCGAGTCTGCGCCGGGAACTCACCTTCGAACCAATACGTGCCACGGCCACCTTGCAGCAGGCGATAGGGCTGCAAGTCCGGCATGAGTCCTGCCTCTGACACCACGATCGTGCCGCCGGGAAGGCCCACCCCACCACTGGTGCCGACCCGGGCCCAGAAGACGTCGTCGAGGGCGTCCAGATCGCCGCGCTTGAGGAAGTAGGCCATCCGCATGAGTTCCTGGACGGCGATCGAAGCGCTCGGCATCCCCATGCCATGCGAGCAGAAGAGCACGCCGCCGGTGTAGCGGGTGACGAAGCGGTCCTCCTTAGGGAAGGCCACGACGTGCGGATCACCGCTCATCGCGCTCCAGCGCTCCGCGAACTCCTTGATGCGGCTACCGGACCCGGCCATGATGATGGCCCGCACTCCACGTAGCCGATCCAAGATCGGATCGTCGCTCGACACCCCGAAGTGGTAGTAGACATCGATCTGGCTACCGTCGAGGACGCCGTCGAGGAACTCGTGGTTGATGTTCTCGGTCTTGATGACGCCTCCTCGATAGCGCTCTCCGATAGAGCGGCCGTCTCGCGGCACCTTAGCGCCGGACGTCCATGGCGAGTGCGCAGAGAGGGTAAGGACCTAGC
>JAYNIC010000134.1:0-4552 GCA_038108715.1 Candidatus Nanopelagicales bacterium
CCGGCGCCCTCTTTGACCCGAACACCGAACGGATCCTGTCGTAATGGATATCGCCGTCTGCATCAAGCGAGTACCCCTATCGCCGGGGCGGTGGACCCTCACCGCCGACGGAACCGAGATCGACACCAGCAGCAGTGCCATGGGCTGGACCCTGAGCCCACACGAGGAGTGCGCCACCGAAGCCGCCGTCCAACTCAAGGAGGCCGACGGCGGCACCGTGACCGCGTTCACCCTCGGCACGCCGGAGTCCACCGAGCAGATCCGCGAACTGATGGCGGTCGGCGTGGACCGCGGCGTACTGCTCGAGACCGACGGCGCCGAGTGGGACGCCCAGGCCACGGCCGCGGCACTCGCTGAGGCGATCCGCTCGGACGAGACGGACTTCTCGGCTGTCATCCTCGGCACCGAGTCGGCCGACGTGTCGGGCTACCAGGTGGGTGTGCGACTCGCACACGCGCTGGGCTGGCCCATCGTTACAGGCGTCAAGGGCCTGTCCGTCGCGAACGGAGTTGCTCGCTGCGAACGCGTCGTTGGGTCCGAGCGCGAGGTCTACGAGGTCACCCTTCCCGCGGTCATCGCGGTCAAGGACGGTCTCAACATCCCGCGCTACCCCTCGGTGCCGGGCCGCATCAAAGCACGCAAGAAGCCCATCGACACCGCCAACCCGACCCGCCCGGAACCGCGGGTGGAAAAGGTGAGCCTGGCGCTGCCACCCCAGGAGGTCGGCACCGCTGAGGTGATCGGCAACGGTCCGGACGCGGCTCCCCGCGTCGTGGAAATCCTCAAGGAGATCGGAGTCCTCACATGATCCTCGCCTACGTCGACCACGATCGAGGCACCCTCGACGAACTCTCCCTGCAGGCGATCGCCGCGGCCCGCGGGCTGGACTCCGACGTCCAGGCCGTCATGGTGGGAGCGGACGCCGTTGCCCTGGCTCCGCGCCTCGGCGAGTTCGGTGTGGGCACGGTCCACGTGGCCGTGGATCCGCGGATCACCGACTACACGCCCATGGCCGCGGGACGCGCCCTGGCCAGTGCAGCCGAGCAGTTCGCCCCCGCGGCCGTACTCGCCGTCGGCTCGCCGCGCGGCAACGAGGTGCTCGCCCACGCGGCAGCCATCCTCGACGAGCCGTTCGCTGCCGAGTGCAGCGAGATCGCCCTCGGTGGCGGCGTCGCCACGGTGACGCGCAATCGATGGGCGGGCAATGTCCTGGAGACCGCGCGTGTCCACGCACCAATGCTCATCGCCTCGGTCACCGCACACGTTTTTGCCGCCGAGTCGATCGCGGGTGCGGCACCAGCCGGCGTCGTGGAGTTCTCCCCCGAACTCACCGACGCCGACCTCGCCGTCCGCGTCGTCGACCGAGTCGGTAGCGGTGGCGGCGGCGTGAGCCTGGCCGAGGCCAAGGTGATCGTCAGCGGCGGTCGGGGCGTGGGTGAGGGTGGTTTCGGCCCGCTGGAGGAACTCGCCGAACTGCTCGGCGGCACCGTGGGCTGCTCTCGCGTCGTCACCTCCGCCGGTTGGCGCCCGCACGCTGAGCAGGTGGGTCAGACCGGCACCAAGGTCGCTCCCGAGTTGTACTTCGCCATTGGCATCAGCGGCGCCACTCAGCACATCGCCGGCTGCAAGAACGCCAAGACGATGATTGCCATCAACACCGACCCCGAGGCGACGATCATGTCGTACGCCGACTACGCCATCGTCGGCGATGCCGGGCAGATCATGCCCGCGATCGTCGACGCCGTCCGCGCCGCGAAAGGCTAGACATGCCGTCCGATATCGAGATCGCGCAAGCAACGACCATGGATCCCGTCACGGCGGTCGCGGCCGGGCTCGGGATCCCCGACGAGGCACTCGAGCCCTACGGCCACTACAAGGCCAAGGTGGCCAACGCCTACCTCGACGGACTGCCCGAGCGGCCCGACGCCAAGTTGATCCTGGTGACCGCCATCAGTCCCACCCCCGCCGGTGAGGGCAAGACGACCACGACCGTCGGTCTGGGCGATGGCCTGCGACAGATCGGCAAGAACGCCATGATCTGCCTGCGCGAGCCCTCGCTCGGCCCGGTCTTCGGCATGAAGGGCGGAGCCGCTGGCGGCGGCTACGCGCAGGTGGTGCCCATGGAGGACATCAACCTGCACTTCACCGGTGACTTCGGCGCGATCGGCCTAGCGAACAACCTGCTCGCCGCACTGATCGACAATCACATCCACCACGGCAACGCCCTCGGGATCGACGTTCGGCGCGTGACGTGGAAGCGCGTCGTCGACATGAACGACCGAGCGCTGCGCGACATCGTCGTCGGCCTCGGTGGTCCCGGCAATGGCTACCCGCGCGAGGATGGCTTTGACATCGTCGTTGCGTCGGAGATCATGGCGATCTTCTGCCTGGCGACCTCACTGGAGGACCTGCAACAGCGGCTCGGGGACATCGTCGTGGCGTACGACCGCGACAAGCAGCCGATCCGCGCTCGTGACCTCGACGCTGATGGAGCGATGACGGTCTTGCTCAAGGACGCCTTCGCGCCGAATCTGGTGCAGACCCTCGAGCACACTCCGGCGTTTGTCCACGGTGGCCCGTTCGCCAACATCGCGCACGGCTGCAACACGGTCGTCGCCACCCGCGGCGCCCTCAAGCTCGCCGACTACGTCGTCACCGAGGCCGGCTTCGGTGCCGACCTCGGCGCGGAGAAGTTCGTGGACATCAAGTGCCGCAAGAGTGGGCTGCGTCCCTCGGCGGCCGTCATCGTGGCCACGATCCGGGCGCTGAAGTACCACGGTGGCGCCGATCTCAAGACCATAACCGAGGAGGACCTCGGAGCCCTCGAGAAGGGCATGGTCAACCTGCGACGCCACATCGAGAATGTGCGCGATGTCTACGGCATCCCCTGCGTGGTGTCGATCAACCAGTTCGTCTCGGACACTGACGCCGAGATCGAGTTGCTCCGCCGACTCGCCGCCGAGTCTGGCGCCGACGTCGTACTCGCAAGCCACTGGGCTGACGGTGGAGCAGGCGCTACCGACCTCGCCCACAAGGTGGTCGAGTTGTGCGACCAGCCCAGTGAGGTCACCTTCGTCTACCCCGATGACCTGTCTCTGTGGGAGAAGGTTGAGGCGGTCGCGAAGCGGGTCTACCGCGCGAGTGAGGTCACGGCTAACGCCAAGGTGCGCGCCCGTCTACGCGAGTTGCAGGACGAGGGCTACGGCAATCTGCCCGTCTGCATCGCCAAGACGCAGTACTCCTTCTCCACCGACGCGGCCCTGCGCGGCGCTCCCGAAGGGCATGTCCTCGACATCCGTGAGGTGCGCCTCTCCGCGGGAGCAGAGTTCGTGGTCGTCGTCTGTGGCGACATCATGACGATGCCCGGTCTGCCGAAGGCTCCGGCCGCACAGAAGATCAACCTCGTCGACGGAGCGGTGGTCGGCCTGTTCTAGGTCTTCTCCTAGGATGACGAACGTCGCCCCTGTAGCTCAGTGGTAGAGCAACCGCCTTGTAAGCGGTAGGTCGTCAGTTCAATCCTGACCGGGGGCTCTGGCCTGACCGGGGGCTCTGGCCTGACCGGGGGCTCTGGCCTGACCGGGGGCTCTGGCCTGACCGGGGGCTCTGTTTCATGAAACGCCTGCACGTCGTTCCATGAAAGGCCACAATCCCCTCGTGACCATCACCATCCGCGACGTGGCCTCGGCCGCCGGTGTTTCACCGGCCACTGTTTCTCGGGCACTTCGCGGACTACCCAACGTCGACGACGCTACCCGGGCCCGCGTGCAGAAGGTGGCCGCCGACCTGGACTACGTGGTCAGCCCGTCCGCCTCCCGGCTGGCCTCGGGCCGGACGGGTTCCATCGCCGTTCTCACCCCCTACATCTCGCGGTGGTATTTCTCCACGGTGCTGTCCGGGGTAGAGAGCGTCATCCAGGCCTCCGGCATGGACCTGCTGCTCCAGTGCGTCGACGACCACATCCCCGGTCACTTCCGGTCGACCCCGGCCAGTCGGCTACGCCGCCGTGTGGACGGCGTACTCGTCATCGCCATGCCGCCGAAGAGCGAGCAACTACTGGAGGTGATCGCCCTCGGCATGCCCACCGCGCTCATCAGCGTGACAGTCGGCGACACACCCAGTGTCACGATCGATGACATCGAAGCCGCGCGTCAGGCGACGAGGCACCTGGTCAATCTTGGGCATACGCGCATTGGGCTGATCAACGGTGATCCGACGATCAACTCCTTCACCGCCGAGTACAACCGCGAGGCCGGCTTCACCTCGGTGCTCCAGGAGTACTCGCTCCCCGACGAGCCCCTTCTGCGGGCATCCGGCTACTACACGATTTCCGGCGGTGAGCAGGCGATGAATGCTCTGCTCACTCAGCGAAACCCGCCGACGGCGGTGTTCTGCATGAGCGATGAGATGGCCTTCGGCGCGCTGCGATCACTCGCCCGGCATGGACTTACGCCCGGCAAGGACATCTCCATCGTGGGTATCGACGGCCATGACATGAGCGAGCATCTCGATCTCACCACGATCGAGCAGCCGGTTTACGACCTCGGTCGGATTG
>JAYNIC010000134.1:4562-6367 GCA_038108715.1 Candidatus Nanopelagicales bacterium
GCCGCGGAATCACTGCTCTCGCAAATCAACCCGCTCCCCGATGCCGAACCCATGCCCACGAACGTCCGCGTGCCCACGCGACTGGTCGTGCGCGGGTCCACGCGACCCCTGGGACAGGATCGCTAGGGCGATTCTCAGGGGCACACGCCAACGTCAGGACAGGCGCAGCTGGTCGCCGGTGGAGTCGAAGACGTACGTCCGCTCGGGCGCGACGGTGATCTGTCCACCCGGCCGGATTCCCGATCCCGAACGGGTCCGCGCCACCATGTCGGTCGGTCCCGACGTGAGATTCACCGTGCCGTGGATGTAGGTGTCGGCACCGAGGTCCTCAACGAGGGTGACGGTCATCGGCGCACCCGAGTCGCCTACGTGCAGCGCCTCAGGCCGAACTCCGAGCAACACCGTGGATCCCGATGCCTTCGCGAGGACATCACGCTCGACGGGCACGTGGTAACCACCGAAGTCCACGCCGCCATCGACGATCCCAACCTCCGCGAGATTCATGGACGGGGATCCGATGAAGGTGGCAACGAACGCGTTGACCGGGGCCTCGTACAGCGCATGTGGCGCATCCACCTGCTGCAGGATGCCCTCCTTGAGCACCGCCACGCGGTCGCCCATCGTCATGGCCTCGACCTGGTCATGCGTGACGTAGACGGTGGTCGTGCCCAGTCGGCGCTGGAGCGCGGCGATCTGGGTGCGGGTCTGCACGCGCAGTTTGGCATCGAGGTTGGACAGGGGCTCGTCCATCAGGAAGACCTGGGGCTCACGGACGATGGCGCGACCCATGGCGACGCGCTGGCGCTGACCACCGGAGAGGGCCTTCGGTTTGCGGTCGAGGTACTGCTCGAGGTCGAGTAGACCGGCAGCCTCCTGAACGCGACGCGTGATCTCGTCCTTGGAGACCTTGGCGATCTTCAGGGCGAAGCCCATATTCTCTGCCACGGTCATGTGCGGATAGAGCGCGTAGTTCTGGAACACCATGGCGATGTCGCGGTCCTTGGCCGGGACATTGGTGACGTCGCGGTCCCCGATGAAGATGCGGCCGCTCGTGATGGGCTCCAACCCGGCGAGCATGCGCAGGGTCGTGGACTTGCCGCATCCAGACGGACCGACGAGGACGAGGAACTCACCCTGGGCAATTTCGAGATTGACGGAGTTGACGGCCGGCCGGGTCATCCCTGGGTAGACCAACGTGGCGTCTTGGTACGTGACTGGCTGAGACATGGCGAAAGAGACCCTCCCACCGGCAGGTACGTGCCGGACGATCCGTAGTAGGCGGTGCGGCAGCGGGTGCTGCCGTGGTCAGGCTAGCGGCAACGGCCGCTGCGCGACCGGGGCTTGAAGATTTCTAGCCCTCGATGATCTCGGTGCCCGCTTCGGCGATGAGGTTGCCGTCGGCGTCATAGACGTCCACGATCTCCTCTTCCGCCACGAGGTTGCCCTCGGCGTCGAAGACGTCGATCGTCTCGTCGACGATGCTGCCGTCCTCGCCGGTTACGACGACAACGTCATCGACCACGGTCCCGACGACGTCACCGTCTTCGTCCACGAGTTCGGTGATCTCGATGTCCTCGCCGACCTCGATGTCGTC
This sequence comes from Candidatus Nanopelagicales bacterium, assembly GCA_038108715.1. Taxonomy (GTDB): domain Bacteria; phylum Actinomycetota; class Actinomycetes; order S36-B12; family S36-B12; genus Mxb001. The sequence goes on from JAYNIC010000134.1 coordinate 6,157, forward strand.
GTCTGCCATGGCTGCTCCTCATGATGCGGCACTCATGCCGGGAAGTGACCGGCACGGGCGTGCCGGACCCTCATCTTGGCCGGTTCGAGCCCTTCGCGCCAGCCCTTTGCTGCAGGGCTCGACATGCGTGCGCTAGCGCGTCACGGGTGTGGTGGCCCGGTGGTCCAGGTGCGTCCGTCGGGTCCGGTGCCGGTGACTTCATGGTTGGGGT
>JAYNIC010000135.1:0-5061 GCA_038108715.1 Candidatus Nanopelagicales bacterium
GCACCCGGTAGTGGTTCGGAATCACCGTGTCCCGGCAGATCGATGGCGTACACGGTGAAGTCGGTTGAGAGATCGTCGATGACCAGGTCCCAGCATCGACGTGATGAAGCGAGGCCGTGGACGAGAACGAGCGCGGGCCCGTGGCCGGCGACGTCGTACGCCAACTCGGTCATCTCGCTCCTCCCTGTCGGGACACACCCTAGGCCGATCGGTCCCGCGGCGGTCGGGCCGGCACTACGCTGCCCGAGAGGGTAGGAGGTGGCGTGGCAGACCCGGACGGGCAGGACCAGGGCGAGGCAGGTGATCGCCCCGGCCGTCACGGCATCCCACCACGTCCTCCACTCCCGACGCCGTACAACACCCCCGATCAGGTTTCCCCGGCCTTCCGGCGCATCGGCGGCTACGCCTGGCGGCTTGCGGCGATCGGTGTGGTCCTCTGGGGCGTCCTCCTGCTCATCACACCGCTGCAGACGCTGCTCCTCGCCCTCTTCTTCGCCCTGCTCGTCACGGCTTGGCTCATGCCGCTCACCAATTGGCTGGCCAAGGCACTGCCACGGTGGCTGGCTGGCGTGGTCTCCCTGGTGACTTTCGCGGTGGCGGTCGGGCTCGTCGTCACGTTCATCGGGCTGCAGACCGCGTCGCAGTGGGAGGGGATTGCGGCCGCCTTCAATCAGGGCGTCATAGACCTGCAAACCTGGCTGCGCGAGGGCCCCTTCCACGTGACCGATGCGCAGTTGACCAGCGTCTATCAGTCCGTTGAGCAGTTCATTCGTGAGTCCGGCGGGGACATCGCCCTTGGGGTGCTCTCCGGGGTCGGCAGTGTCCTCGGAGTGTTCACCGCTCTCGCCGCCGCCCTGTTCATCCTTGTGTTCCTGCTCATCCAGCCCGAGGTGATGTTCCGCTGGTTCGTGGGCTGGCTGCCCGCTCGCAATCGAGAGGTGATCTCCCAGTCGGTGCGCATTGCGTGGGATGGCTTCTCGCAGTACTCGCAGGGTCTTGTCCTCGTCGCGGTGACGAACGCGATATTGGTGACCATCGTCCTTCTCATCATGGGGGTTCCCCTCGCGATCCCGCTCGGCATCATCGTCTTCTTCGGCGCCTTCATTCCCTATATCGGCGCACCGATCGCCATGTTGCTGGCCGCATTCGTGGCTTTTGTCACGGATGGCCCGCTCGCGGGGGCCCTGGTGATCGTGTTGATATTCGTGATCGGCCAACTCGAGGGCAACGTCCTCCAGCCGCTCATCATGGGGCAGACCGTCAATCTTCACCCGGTGGCGATCGTGCTCGTGACCGCCGTTGGCGCTGCCTACTTCGGCATCCTCGGTGCCCTGATCGGCGTACCACTCGCGGCGGGCGTGTATGGCGCGATGCGGTACCTCACCGGACCTATTCGCCACGACGATGGAACGCCGCCGGAACCGGCGCCGCCGGGAGAAGGGACGTTCTAGGGGTCCTCGTCGGTGGTCTGCGAGTCGCCTATGCGTCGACTGGGCGCGCTGGTCGACATGCTGGGCTCCCACACTTCGATTCGATCGCGGCCGGTGGCCTTGGCCCGGTAGAGCGCCTGATCGGCCTTGGAAAGCATTTCGTTCATGGGCTCCAAAGTGTCGCCGCTCAGACAGCGCAGCCCGATGGAGACTGTGCAGGAGCCACCCATGGGAAGGACGTCGCCGAGGACGGCGTTGGCGCGGCCGTGCACCCGGTGCAGCAGGCGCAGAGCATCCTCCTCAGTATCCACCACGACCAGCAGCACGAATTCATCACCGCCGAACCGGTAGACGCTGTCAGTGCCGCGGATGGAGTCACTGAGTGCTCGCCCGAGTCGCCGCAGCGCCTCATCACCGAATTGGTGACCGAAGGTGTCGTTCAGGGCCTTGAATTCGTCGATGTCGACAATGGCGACGCCGAGCCAGTTGCCGTGGCGAGCGACGGAGACACTGAGTTCGTCGAAGGTCGGCTGGAAGCGTCGTCGGTTGAAGACCTCGGTGAGGTGGTCGATAACGCTGTCGTGGGAAGCGTGCTCTAGCTGCTGAAGTGAACCGAGAGTGGCGGCGAGCATGGGGGAGATAGTCTCGAGCACCTCATTGATATCGGCAGCTGCTCGAATGCTCGTGTCATCCAAGGTGATGCGGGCCTGGCGGCGACCGGCACGCATGAGATCCCACACGCGTCCGCTGGAGGCACCGGCATTGCCGGCCGGGATCCCGGTGCCGATTGGGACAGCGAGGCGGTCTTCGGGGGTGCCTTCGATTTGACCGCTGAGCTGTGGATACACCGTCGCGAGGTAGTCGGCGGTGCTCTGCAGCACGGAATCACGGGAGGTGAGTTCGATCACGGCATGGCTGTAGTTATAACCCAACCGGTACCGGGCAGATGCGTGGTAGGCCCAAGCCGCCAAGGCCGCGGCCCCGAAGGTGGAGAGCAGGCCGATGAGAAGCACGGGCCAGTGGTGCAGTGGAGGCGGGACCGACACGGCGACGAAGAGGCGCCAGGTAGAACCGTCGGGCAATTCGATATTGCGCACCTCGGCATCGGCGGGATCACCATTCCAGGCGCCGATGAAACTCTCTCCTACGGTGCCGTCAGCGTTGACTTTGCGCAGGGCGAACGTGGCGGGGTCGGTACTGCTTTCACCAAGCGCCGCGAGCATGGCGGGAGCATCCACCACCGTGGTGGAGAAGCCCCAGAAGTCATCGGGGATGCGATCGGCCCAGGCTGGATCGGGCGCAGCGCCGGTGAGGTCCCGGTAGCGATCAGCGAAGGGTGCCAACCCGGGAGCGAAGATGGCCTGCCGAATGATGATCCCGGTGCCGCCCTGCTTGAGGTTCAAAGGTCCGGTGATGATCGGGCTGCGTGCCTCGACCGTGGCGATGATGTCGTCGCGGCGTGCGTCGTCCGCGAGAAGATTGTGCCCTAGGGCAGCAGCGTTTTCGACTGGGCGGGCGGAATACGTCACGATGCCGGCGGGGGCAAGCTGGTAATCGAGCAGGGCGTCACCGAGTTTGTCAACCAGCGGAGCAGCAAACGGGGCAAACCCCGCGTCAAGAAGACCACTTTGCGCGATATCCAATGCGTTGGACTGATCGACGGTCGCCTCCACAAAACCCTCACCGGCTACCGTGGGCGTGTAGTACGTCGCGACCGCCTGGTAGATGGCGTTGGACAGGCTCTGCGAGGTCTCGGCGGAGATGAGGGTGGCCTGGTTGACATCCTCACCGATGTCATAGCGCAGCAGCAGGGCGGTAATGCCGAAGCCGGCAAAGAGGATCAACAGGAGGTAGACCACGGGAATGCGAAGGACATGTCGGCGCCGCACTAGTGGACCTCCGCCCAGGGCTGGGTGATGAGGAACTGCCACATGCGATCGGAATCGACGGCTGGGGAGAAGCGCAATCCCTGAACCTCGCAGTCGTCCGCTCGACCCAGCCGGTGAATCTCCCGACGATCACACCCGCCCATGTCGCCAGAGTAGGACCCATACGGCCATGAGTCCTCCGGATGAGTCACCTGCGTGGGACGATCGGGGGGTGTCTGGCAGTCATGCCCATGCCCGGGAGTTGACACGCTGGGTGTGGCTCTCCATCGCCGTGGCGCTCGCCACGATGGGCATGAAGTTCGTTGCCTACCTCATTACGGGCTCCGTCGGACTGCTGTCCGACGCCTTGGAGTCGGTGGTCAATCTGGTGGCGGCGATCATTGCCCTCGCTGCCCTTACGGCCGCGACCAAACCGGCCGATGAGAAGCACCCGTACGGCCATGGCAAGGCGGAGTACCTCTCAGCCGGGGCCGAGGGACTGATGATCCTGTTCGCTGCCGGGGCGATCATCTACGCCGCCGTCGAGCGATTGATCAACCCGGCCCCGCTGGAGGAAATCGGTCTCGGTCTCGTCATCACAATCTTGGCCGCGGTCATCAATGGCGTCGTAGGCGTCCTGTTGGTCCGCGCAGGGAGGCGGGCCCATTCGATCACGTTGGTTGCCGATGGACGGCATCTGCTCACCGACCTCTACACCTCCATTGGTGTGGTGATCGGCGTCGCACTCGTCGGAATCACCGGCTGGCTACCCCTGGACTCGATCGTGGCACTGCTGGTCGCTCTGAACATCGCCTGGACCGGTGGCATCCTCGTCCGCAGCGCTGGGCGCGGATTGCTCGATCACGCACTGGACGCCGAGCACACGCGGGCGATCGTGACGGTACTCGAGGAAATCGCGGAGGAGCATCCGGCTGGTTCGGTTGAGTTTCACGGTCTTCAGACCCGGGAGTCCGGCCGAGATCGCTTCGTCGCCCTACATGTTCTTGTGCCCGGCGCGTGGACGATGGAGCAGGCGCACGACCTTTCGGAGGAGGTGGAGGCCCGGATCGGCGAGGTGGTGCCCCATGTGACGGTTCATGTGCACCTCGAGGCGATTGAGGATCCGCGCGCCCACGGGGACTTCACGTCCGGCCCTCGCATTCGACGCGACCCCGGAGCTGAGTGATACCCCCAGGGGTGTGGGGTCCCCTCACCTGCATCGGATGATGTGAGGGTCAGCGCACGGCACCTCGGCAAAGGAGCGACATGGCACTGCACCTAGGCGATGAGGCCCCGAACTTCACCGCGGAGACAACGGACGGCACCATCGATTTCCGCGACTGGAAGTCCGGCTCCTGGGCCGTCTTCTTCAGTCACCCTGCTGACTACACCCCGGCGCTGCAGAAGGAGTTCGATGCGCGCGGCGTGAAGACGATCGCGATCTCGGTCGATCCCATCGAGGATCACCGCGGCTGGGCGCCTGACATTGGTGACGTCGGCGGCACCGACCTGAACTTCCCGATCATCGCCGATCCAGACAAGCGCATCTCAGAGCTCTACGACATGATCCATCCGGGTGAGGGGGACACCTCCTCGGTGCGGTCGGTCTTCATCATCGACCCCAACAACAAGATTCGCCTGACGCTGACCTACCCGAAGTCGGTCGGCCGCAACTTCGACGAGATCCTGCGCGTGATCGATGCCCTTCAGCTCACCGACAAGGCCCCGGTTGCGACCCCTGCAGACTGGCAGCCCGGCGACCG
>JAYNIC010000135.1:5141-6357 GCA_038108715.1 Candidatus Nanopelagicales bacterium
TGATCGTGTCCACGATGGTCTCCACTGACGACGCCAAGGCCCGCTTCGGCGAGGTGGAGGAGGTCAAGCCGTACCTGCGCTGGACCCCCGCGCCCAAGGTCTGAATCTACCCATTCGTCAACGGCCCGGTCGGATCGCAAGGTCCGGCCGGGCCTCTGTCATGTGTGGGAACTGAGCAGACCGCACGTATCGATGACAGACTCAGCACGGTGAGCGCCCCCCTCGATGATGCGTCGGTGGTCGATTCCTATCCCTGGCCGGATTCGACGTGGGTGCGGGCCCTCATGGTGCTCAACCTCGATGGCGATGTGGCCGGACCCGATGGCAGTTCGCGGAGTATTTCCGGACCGGCTGATCGGCAGGTGCTGGCAGCATGTCGTCGCTTTGCCGACGCGGTGGTGATCGGTGCGCAGACGATGCGCGCCGAGGTGTACTCGCCCATACGGATGAGCGGTGAACGCCAGGAGGCTCGACGTACCGAGGGCCTTGCTCCCGCACCACGGCTGGTGATCGTGACCGCCTCGCTGGATTTGCCGTGGTCCGCTGATGCATTCCACACATCGACGCTGCCGCCGCTCATTCTGGCTTCCGCGGCGGCGCCATCCGATCGCCAGGCTTCGGTGCCGGTCACCTGCGAGCTCGTCGTGGCACCGGGACCGATCCTCGATCCGACGTGGATCATTTCCGCGCTGACCGAACGAGGGCTGCACCGCATCCTGCTGGAAGGCGGTCCTCATTTGCTCCGTCAAATGGCCGCTGCTGGCTGCGTTGACGAATGGGCCCTGACCGTGTCGGGGATTGTCGGTGAACAACATTTTCGTCCCGTGCTGGCACGGCCGCAGGATGAGTTCGTCTTCACGCGGTTTGTGCGAAATGGCAAGGAGTTTTCGTGATCACGCTCGCAGACCTCGCCGAGCTCGCGAGCCGCTATCCAGAGGCTCTGGCTGCGCACGTGGCTCCGTTGCGCGTCGGTGATCGGAGCTATGACAGCACGGCGCTCATGGCGACGGTCAATCTTTCCCGGGACTCCACCTACCGCGAGAGCATTGCGCCGACCGTCGAGTCAGCGGTGCGTAAGGCGCGCGTCGCGGCGGCCGAGGGCGCGGCGATCGTCGATATCGGTGCTGAATCGACGACAGCGCGGGCAGCCAGGATCGATGCCGACGAGCAGTTGCGACGGCTGCTCCCGGTGATTGAGCAGTGCGCTAGCGAGGGA
>JAYNIC010000136.1:0-5253 GCA_038108715.1 Candidatus Nanopelagicales bacterium
GGCCACCACTGTTGCCTCGACGTCTCACATCGCTGCGCGCGTGGGCATAGGGGTATTCGCCACGGGAGGTCTCGGTGGCGTCCACCGAGAGGCGCGCGATACATGGGATGAATCGGCCGACCTCGACACCCTTTCGGTTGAACCCATGGTCGTCGTGTGCTCGGGGGTCAAGTCCATTCTCGACGTACCCGCCACTCTGGAGCGTTTGGAATCACTCAATGTCGGGGTCGTGGGCTTCGGGACCACGCAGTTCCCCGGCTTCTACCTCACCGACTCAGGAGTGAGCCTCGATTGGCGCGTCGACACCCCCGAGGAGGTCGCCGACATCATGCGCGCTCGTCACGACCTCGGCATCCGAGGTTCCCTCGTTGTCGCGAATCCCCTACCCGAGGAACGGCAACTCGACCCAGTCCTGCACGACCGCACCTTGGAGGAGGGCCTAGAACGCGCCCGCACCTTGAGAATACGCGGCAAGGAGGTCACGCCGTTCCTGCTCGACTTCTTCCATCGGGCGACGGCGGGCGCCAGCCTTGAGGCCAACACCGAGATCATCTTGCAAAACGCTGACCTTGCGGCCCGCATTGCCGTCGCCGGAAGGTGAACGTGTCGGAACGACCCGAGTCGGTCACCGTAATTGGGGACCTCATGATGGACCTCATCGTTCGGATTCCACACCTCCCATTGCCGGGGACGGACACCCGAGCCGAGATCGGCTACCACCTCGGCGGAGCGGCGGGGAACGTCGCCGCATGGTTGGCCTCCTTGGAGATCCCCACCTCGATCCTTGGCCGAGTCGGTTCCGACGCTTTCGGTGACGAGACATTACGGGCACTCGATGCGGCCAGAATTGCGTTGCACGTCACCCGTGATCCCGAGCGGAGTACCGGAATCTGCATTGCCCTGGTCACTCCTGATGGGGAGCGCACGATGATGCCGGACCTCGGCGCCAACGCTGGCCTACGTCCCGAGCACTTGGTCGAAGATGCTTTGCCCACCGGTGGTCACATCCACATGTCCGGTTACTCGTTGCTCCACGAAGAGACACGCATCACCGCACTTGGTGCACTCGATGTCGCTCGACGTCGGGACATGACGGTCAGCGTCGACGCATCCTCGGTTGAGCCTCTCCGTGCAGTGGGACCAGCCACCTTCCTCGGCTGGATTGCCCCCTGCTCCATCCTGTTCGCCAACGCCGAAGAGGCGGCCATGCTGACCGGAACGGCCGATCCGTAAGGTGCGGCGATGAAGTTGCGGGATTCGGCCGCTGTTGTCGTTGTCAAATTGGGCGCCGATGGAGCTCTTGTGGCACACGGCCAGACGGTCACGCACAAGCCCGCACTGCCTGTCGAATCCGGCGTTCTCGACACCACCGGGGCGGGCGACGCCTTCACGGCCGGATTCCTGCGGGGATGGATCCGACACGAGGGCATCGATGCCGCCCTCGAATGGGGGCTCGACACGGCGGCACGGGCAGTCGCTTCCGTCGGTGCCCGGCCGTAGTCTCGTTTCCTACACCGTACGACGATTCAGGAGGCAGCACGAATGGCGAAGCGGACCAGCAAGCCCGCGCCCGGTGCTGACCGAATCATCGACGTCGACGTCGATGGCGAAATGCGCAACTCGTTTCTCGAGTACGCGTACTCCGTCATCTACAGCCGGGCCCTCCCCGACGCACGCGACGGGCTGAAGCCGGTCCAACGCCGAATCCTGTTCCAGATGAGCGAGATGGGCCTTCGACCCGATCGCGGCCACGTGAAGAGTGCCCGTGTGGTTGGCGAAGTCATGGGCCGCCTCCACCCTCACGGCGACAGCGCCATCTACGACGCCCTCGTGCGCATGGCACAGCCCTTCACCCTGCGGCTCCCCTTCGTCGACGGCCACGGCAACTTCGGGTCCCTCGATGACGGTCCGGCCGCCATGCGCTACACCGAATGTCGGTTGGCGTCGTCGGCCCTCGCGATGACCGCGGGGCTCGATGAGGACGTCGTCGACCTCGTCCCCAACTACGACGGTCGGGAGCAGGAGCCGCAGGTGCTGCCCGCCGGCTTCCCCGCCCTGCTCGTGAACGGCGCCTCCGGTATCGCGGTCGGGATGGCTACCTCCATGGCCCCCCACAACCTTGGGGAAGTCGTAGCGGCAGCGCGTCACCTCGTCCTCAATCCCGACGCTGACCTCGAGGCCCTACTGCGTTTCGTTCCCGGCCCCGACCTTCCCGGCGGTGGCCTCATTGTGGGACTAGATGGGGTGCGAGAAGCCTACGCTTCGGGCCGCGGATCGTTCCGCATGCGCGCCACCACGCGCATCGAGCAGGTAACGCCACGGCGCCGCGGCATCGTCGTCACCGAACTTCCCTGGGGGGTCGGGCCGGAGCGCGTCATCGAGCGGATCAAGGACCTGGTGAGCACCAAGAAGCTCCAGGGCATCTCCGACATCGTCGATCTCACCGATGGCGAGCATGGCCTTCGACTGGTGATCGAACTCGCCCCTTCGGTAAACCCCGAGGCCATGCTCCTGCAATTGCAGAAGATGACACCACTGGAGGAGAACTTCACCATCAATGCCGTTGCCCTTGTCGACGGGGAGCCACGCACCCTAGGACTTCGCGAGCAACTCGAGGTGTTCGTCGAGCATCGTCGGGACGTCGTGCGCCGGCGCAGCGCCCACCGGCGCGAACGCGCGCAGCAACGCCTGCACCTCGTCGAGGGTCTGCTCATCGCGATTATCGACATCGACGAGGTCATCGAGGTGATTCGCTCCAGTGACGACGCCGCTACGGCCCGTGAACGACTCATGTCGGTATTCGATCTGTCGACCGATCAGGCGACGTACATCCTTGACATGCCGCTGCGCAGGTTGACTAAGTTCTCCCGCATCGAGTTGGAGACCGAGCGCGATGAGTTGGGCACGCGTATCGAGAGCCTGACCGAGATTCTCGACGACGACGACATCCTGCGTGGGCTCATCGCACAGGAGCTCCTCGCCGTAGCCGAAGAACATGCCACCCCCCGCCGAACCATCCTGCTCGAGGACTCTGGGACCGCCGTGAAGGCGGAGGATCTCGGCATGGAGATGCCGGACTCGCCGTGCCACGTCCTGCTCGCGGGAACCGGGCTCATCGCCCGCACCGCCTCGACCGAGTTGGGTGAGGGCGGCCCGCGCGGCAGCCATGATGTTGTGATCGCCACCACCACATCGACAGGTCGCGGTGAGATTGCCCTCATCACCAGCCGGGGGCGGGCGGTGCGCATCCCGGTCCACGATTTGCCGATCCTGCCGACCACGGCCCACGCCCCATCCCTCGCCGGAGGTGCGCCGCTGGGCGCCTTCCTTGATCTGGAGCCCGGTGAACGCGTGGTTGGCCTGCTCGACGTCACCGATCCCCCCGCCGTCGCGCTGCTCGGCACGGCCGCGGGTGTGGTGAAACGCACGGCGGTCGAGGGGCCGCCCACCCGTGCATCGTGGGATCTCATCGCTCTCGCCGAGGACGATGAGCTCGTCGGAGCGGTTGAAGCCACCAACGAGGACGACATCGTGCTCGTAACCTCCGATGCCCAGGCTCTGCGCTTCCCGGCGCAGGCCGTGCGCGCCCAGGGGCGGTCCGCCGCGGGCATGGCCGGCATTCGACTCGCCTCCGGGGCGCGCGTCGTCTACTGCGGGGCGGTACCGGCCGACGCAGCGGATCCGATACTCGTCACGGTCACCGCCAGCGCCGATGCTCTGCCCGGCACCTCGTCCGGGACGGTCAAGATCAGTTCGCTGGGCGACATCCCCCGCAAGGGGCGAGGCACGGGGGGCGTGCGGTGCCACAAGTTCCTTCGTGGGGAGGACCACGTGGCAGTGGCCTGGTCCGGCATCGGCCCGGTTCTGGCGGCCTCGCCCTCGGGCGCGCCGCTCGACATTTCCTTTAGTCGGAGCAAGCGTGACGCTTCGGGGCTTCCCGTCCCCGGAATCATCGCCGCACTTTCGGGACCGTTGCGTATCGAGGCGCCGTGATCTCGTGTCGCCTGACCGACGAGCCTCTCGCCGGGACCGCCCCGCTCGCCCGCACCTGGTGGCTCGTAGAGGATCCGGGACCCTGGGGGGCGGGCGCGCCCCGCACCAGCCGTCTCGAGGGTGTTCGCGACCTGACGAGCGACGACGAGCGTCGTGTGCTCTTGGTCCGGCCCACCGGTCGCCGCGCATCTAGCGGCCAGGGAATCGTGGTCTGGGTCGTGCCCGGCTCCGGTGGACGACCGGTGCGCCATGTCGCGAAGGATCCGCAGGACCTGCCCCACTGGCCACTCACCGGCGACCCGAGGTGCATCGCCGAGACACCGAGTGCCGATATCCCGCGATTACTCGTCTGCACGAATTCCGCCCGGGATGCGTGCTGCGGTGTAGTCGGTCGCGATCTCCTGCGCTCTCTAGGGCCCCAGCGCGGCCTGTGGGAGAGTTCCCACCTCGGCGGCCACCGCTTTGCCCCTACTGCCCTCCAGGCCGCGCAGGGCATGGCCTACGGCCGGCTCACCGCCGACGTCGCGGCCGCGGCGCTCGCCAGCCCTGAGCCCGGCATGGCACTTGTCGACTACCTGCGGGGCAGTCCGTCCCTCACCGCGCAGCAGCAGGTGGCGCAGATCGCCGTCCTGCGGCACACCGGTCAGGTAGGAGTCGCGTTCGTGACCACCGACCGCGGAGTGGATGTGGGATTGGCCGACGGTGAGACCCTCACCGTCGAACTTCGGACGATCGACCTGCCCGAGCGTCCCGCGTCGTGCGGGGCTGAACCGACTCCGGCTCGCGCTCTTGAGGTTGTCGACCTGCGTTAGCGCGAAGCGGCGATCAAGTCCGAGCGATCGTGCAGCGTTGTGCGAGCTCTGCCTGCCTGCTCGCCGAGGGAGCGTTCAGCGGCATCGATGCGGCGCCAGCCGGCATGGTCCACAACGTCGACGTCAGCGAGGGCAAGCATGACCGCCTCCGGATCAGGATCCGTAGCCCTCTCCAGCAGCCCCTCCGATGCGTCCGCGAGAACCGCCGACACCGTCTGAACGGCGCATTTCTTGTTCGTGCCAATGATGCCACTCGGTCCGCGCTTGATCCAGCCCGTGACGTACAGTCCGCGCATCACGTCGGATCCGTTCACGACCCGCCCGTCAACGTTGGGAATGACATGGCGATCCCCATCGAAGGGCAGGTCGTCGAGCGGCAGGCCGCGATAGCCCACGCTGCGCACAACAACGTCGACAGCGATGGTGTGCAGGTCGCCTGTGCCGGAAG
>JAYNIC010000136.1:5263-6344 GCA_038108715.1 Candidatus Nanopelagicales bacterium
AGCACGACCCTCGTCGTCGAGCGTGGTCCGCTCCACAACGATTTCCTCCACGCGACCAGTGCCACGGATTTCGACCGGGCGGGATCGGAAATGTACGTGAATCATGCGGGGTCGCTCCTGCGCGGGTCGAGCCAACCACTCCTCGATCACCGCCACATTGCGGGCGGTCGCCTTGTCGGACGCAATCGCCGCCACGCTCGCTGGATCATCGACCTGCGCACCCTCGTCAACCACGATGCCGCAATCGGCCAACTCACCCAGTTCCCGAAGTTCCTTGGTGGTCCAGTTGGCCTGGGCCGGACCGCGTCGCCCGATGAGATGGATCTCACGAACTCCGGAGGCTCGTAGAGCCGCAAAGACATGCTCGGGCATGTCCGTGTGCTCGATCTCCTCGGGGGACTTGCTCAGCACGCGCGTCACATCAACGGCCACGTTGCCGACACCGATCACCGCGACACTGCGACTGCCAGCCAGCAGACCGGTGAAGGCGTCCGGAGGCATATCAGGGTGGCCCGTGTACCAATTAACAAGGTCGGTCGCCGCGATGCTGCCAGGAAGATCCTCGCCAGGGATGCCCAGTTCGCGATCGCGTGAGGCTCCATAGGCCAAGATCACCGCGTCATAGAACTGCTCCATCTGCTCCCAGGTGAGGTCCTTGCCCACCTCAACGTTGCCGAGAAATCGGATGCCCGGATTGTCGAAGATCCCGTCGAGTTTCTCGCGGACCGAACGGATGCTGAGGTGATCAGGAGCAACGCCGTACCGGACAAGGCCGAATGGGGTCGGCAAGCGATCGATTACGTCGACCATCACCGCTACCTCATCTTGGGACAGAAGGGCGTCGGCGGAGTAGAGACCGGACGGGCCGGCTCCCACGACGGCAACCCGCAGCGGGCGATCCACTAGCGCCTCCTACTGTCGTCGTTCGCCTTCATACTCCCAGCAGGGCACGCGCCTGCGCGAACCCGGACTCCGGATCTACCGGATCCAGGTACACCGCGTGCATCCCCACGGATCGAGCCCCCTCCAGGTTGATGGGCTGATCATCGATAAAGACACACTCCTCTGCCGTGACGCCCAT
>JAYNIC010000137.1:0-6295 GCA_038108715.1 Candidatus Nanopelagicales bacterium
GGCGTTGGTGGTGTTCCTCATCCTCGTGGTCGTCTTCCTGTCCATCTACTTCGAATGGCGCATGGCTGTAGCAGCCCTGGTCGCACTCGCCCACGACGTGGTCATCACGGTGGGCATCTATGCCCTCACCGGACTGGAGATCACTCCGGCCACCGTCATCGGCGTGTTGACGATCCTGGGCTATTCGCTCTACGACACCGTCGTCGTGTTCGACAAGGTCAAGGAGAACACCCGCGGAATCACCGGTCAGTCGGTGCAGACCTACAGCGAGGCCGCCAACCTTGCCGTGAACCAGACGGTTGTCCGATCGATCAACACCTCCGTCGTGGCCCTCCTGCCCGTCGTCGCCATCATCATCGTCGGGGCCGGTCTACTCGGGGCGGGGACGCTGCTCGACCTCGCTGTAGCGCTGTTCATCGGCATGGCCGCCGGTACCTACTCCTCGATCTTCATCGCCACCCCGTTCCTGGCGCAGCTCAAGGAGCACCAGCCGGAGATGAAGGCCGTGGAGTCGCGCGTCGCCGCACGACGCTCCTCGGCGGCCAAGCGCGGCGGTGATGCTGCGGAATCCGGCACCGTCAAGACCGCGACGACGACGCAACTAGCGCCTGGCGAGCGACAGCAGCCCAAGCGTCGACCGCGCTCCAAGCGCGGTCGCGCGTAGGCGTCGTACGAAGTGGACTCTGCCTCGTAGACTGGACCCACCGGTGGGGAGGTGTGCGTGGCTCAAGAGGTCTCACGTGAGGCGCTGCCCGTAGGCGATCTGGCCCAGGGCGGGTTCCGCTCGCGCCTGGCTCGCCTGGCCGGCTCACGCGCCACCGGACCAGCGCAGACCGATGAGTTGATTCGGACGCTTCGGCAGTTTCATCCGAAGTCAGACGTTCGCATGGTCCAGCGGGCCTATGAGACGGCGGCGATTCTCCATCGCGATCAACAGCGGCGCTCCGGGGATCCCTACATCACCCATCCACTCGCCGTCGCGACCATCTTGGCTGAGCTCGGTATGACGGTGCCGACACTGTGTGCGGCGCTGCTCCATGACACCGTCGAGGACACCGGGTACACGCTGGAGGAACTGCAGGAAGACTTCGGGGAAGAGGTCGCCGCCCTGGTGGACGGTGTGACCAAGCTGGACCAGGTCAAGTACGGCGATGCGTCAGCGGCCGAAACCGTTCGCAAGATGGTGGTCGCGATGGCCCGCGATATCCGCGTTCTGGTGATCAAACTCGCCGACCGCCTCCACAACATGCGCACCATCGGTTTCATGCCCGCTGAGAAGCAGGAGAAGAAGGCTCGGGAGACTCTCGAGATCTACGCTCCGCTGGCTCATCGGCTCGGCATGAACACCATGAAGTGGGAACTCGAGGATCTGGCGTTCGCCACGCTCTATCCCAAGATCTTTGAGGAGATCGAGCGACTGGTGACACAGCGTGCGCCCTCTCGGGAGCAGTACCTGACCCAGGTGATCTCCAGCATCGAATCCGATCTGCGCTCCGCGCGGATCAAGGTATCCGTGACCGGTCGGCCGAAGCACCTGTACAGCGTTTATCAGAAGATGGTGGTGCGTGGGCGCGACTTCGCCGACATCTATGACCTGGTGGGTGTGCGCATCCTGGTCGAGTCGATTCGCGACTGCTATGCCGTTCTCGGGATCATCCACTCGCGATGGAGCCCGGTTCCGGGTCGATTCAAGGACTTCATCGCCATGCCGAAGTTCAACATGTACCAGTCGCTGCACACGACTGTCATTGGCCCGGAGGGCAAGCCGGTCGAGTTGCAGATCCGCACGTGGGACATGCACCGCGCAGCGGAGTTCGGCGTTGCCGCGCACTGGCGCTACAAGCAGCGCGACGTTGGCGGCAAGCAAGGCCCGGACGACTTCGGCTGGTTGCGTCAGCTGCTGGACTGGCAGCGCGAAACGGAGGATCCGGACGAGTTCCTCGACTCCCTGCGCTATGACCTTTCCTCCTCGGAGGTGTTCGTCTTCACTCCCAAGGGAGATGTCGTGGCGCTTCCCCAGGGAAGCACGCCCGTCGACTTCGCCTACAGCGTGCACACCGAGGTTGGTCACCGCTGCGTCGGCGCCCGCGTCAACGGCAAACTCGTCCCGCTGGAATCTGAGCTCGCCAACGGCGACGTGATTGAAGTTTTCACCTCTAAGGCGGAGGGGGCCGGCCCGAGTCGGGACTGGCTGACGTTCGTCAAGTCTCCCCGTGCCCGCAACAAGATCAAGGCATGGTTCTCCAAGGAACGTCGCGAGGAGGCGATCGAACAGGGCAAGGAGTCCATCGTTCGTGCGATGCGCAAGGAGGGGCTGCCCCTGCAGCGACTCATGACCAATCAGTCGCTCAACACGATTGCTGCCGACTTGCACCAGCAGGACGTGTCTGCGCTCTACGCCGCGGTGGGCGAGGGGCGCGTGTCGGCCTCCACGATCGTGCGACGACTCGTCGACGCGGCCGGTGGTGTCGATGGCGCTGCTGACGACGCGGCCGAGGCCTTCACGCCGTCAGCGCGCAGGTCGCTGTCCTCGGGTGACCCCGGCGTGGTCGTGAAGGGCGCCACCGATGTCTGGGTCAAGCTCGCTCGGTGCTGCACACCGGTTCCCGGAGACGAGATCGTCGGATTCGTCACGCGGGGCGCAGGCGTCTCGGTGCACCGACGCACGTGTGTGAACGTGCCGGGACTCGAGGCTCAGCAAGCCGGCTCACGCCTGGTGGAGGTGGAATGGGCCGCATCCGGTGGGGGCGTGTTCTTGGTCAACATTCAGGTCGAGGCGCTTGACCGAGCCCGACTCCTGTCCGATGTCACCCGAGCGTTGTCCGACCAACACGTGAACATCCTCAGTGCGTCGGTGACGACGACACGTGAGCGTGTTGCCATCTCCCGATTTACATTCGAGATGGCCGACCCGAAGCACCTCGGTTCGGTGCTGCGCACCGTTCGCCATGTCGACGGCGTCTTCGACGCCTATCGCGTGTAGACCGGCTTAGTCGCTGAACTCGCTCATCGTCCCCTCGACGGCGGCGAGGAGGGCGCGGGTGGACTCCACGCTAGCCTCGGCCTTGGCGATGGCGCGCGCGTTGCCGCTGGCGACCGCATCGGCGAGAGCCTTCTCGGTTTTGGCCAGCGAGGCGCGGAACTTCTCCGCGGTGTCCGACGCCCGAGCGAGGCGCTCAGGGTCGGTGGCCGTCCAGCGCTTCTGATCGGCCGAACGAATGGCCTCCTCCACCGAGCGCAGCCGCTTGTCAACGCGCGCCTTGTCAGCCCGTGGAACGTGACCGATCGCCTCCCAACGATCCTGGATCGATCGCAGCGATTGCTTGGCCGACTCCAGATCCTTGACGGGCAGGAGGGCCTCGGCCTCGGTCAGCAGAGCGAGCTTGAGGCCCAGATTGCTCTGGAACTCCACGTCACGCTTGGCGTTCGCCGCATCACGCGCAGCGAAGAAGGCGTCCTGGGCAGCCCGGAACCGCGCCCACAGCTTGTCCTCAGCCTGGCGTCCGGCATGTCCGGCTACCTTCCACCGGTCCATCAGGGTGCGGTAGCGGCGGGTCGTGTCTCCCCAGTCGGTCGACGAAGAGAGTTCTTCGGCCTCGACGATGAGTGCTTCCTTGGCGGACACAGCCTCCTTGCGATCGGCCTCGCGTGTGGCGAAGTGCTGTCGGCGAGCACGGTCGAAGCCCGTTCGAGCCGCGCTGAAGCGCTTCCACAGGACCTGCTCCCGGTTGCGGTCGACGCGCGGGGCTGCCTTCCAGGCCTCGAGAAGAGCCGTGAAGCGCTCCCCGGTCACCTTCCACTTTTGGGACTCGGTGAGGGACTCAGCCTCAATGACGATCGCCTCCCGAGCGGCCAGAGCCTCGGCCTTTTGCTGCTTGCGCGCCTGCTCACGTGCGGTTTGAGCCGTGGCGATCAGCGCCTCAGCCTCGTCGCAGGCTCGAGCCAATTCCGCAACGTCCCCGAGGAACGAGGGTTCGGCGAGTCCCGCGCGGGCGTGATCGATCGCCGTACGCGCTGTGTCCAGGCCGCGCCCTTCGCGCAGGCGGTGGGTCGCGAGGTCCACTTCAACGATGAGGTCGTCGTACTTGCGACCGAAGAAGGCGAGGCCCTCCTCAGGGGTGCCGGCCGCCCAGTTGCCCACGACGATCTCGCCGTCGGCGGTCCGCAGCCACACCGTTCCATCTTCATCGATACGCCCGAACTGCGCCGGGTTGGACGCTCGCGCGGGTGCGGTGGCCGCTGGAGAGGAGGGAGCCGGACGACGCAGGCGCGCAGGGCTCGGCGCGGGGCCGGGCATGGCAATCACGCGCACCGCCGCCGTCTCGACGACCACCGTGCCCTCATCGCTTCGGATCTCGGTGTGTGAGGTCTCGATGGCTTCGACGACCGCAGGCTTCTCCAACGCTGCTTGGGGCTCACGTCCCTCGAGAACGCCATAGGCAGGCGGGGTAGGGGGGATCTCCTCGACGATCTGTGGCTGATCCATCTCCGCATCGGTCGATGAGCTGGGGTCGGCTCCGGTCTGCTCGGTCATGACTGTGCTCCCTAGTTGGCCGGCGTCGCCGTGATCGTCGCCGTCTCAATCACGACCGGCTGGGCCGGCGGCCCATCGGAGCCACCGCCCTCCACGCCGGCCGCCGCGATGCCGGTCACGACATCGAGTCCCTGTGTGACCTCGCCCCAGATGGTGTACCCCGAGGGCAGGGTGGTGTTCTCGTACACGATGAAGAACTGGCTGCCCCCGGTTCCGGGTCCGGCATTTGCCATTGCCACGGTGCCGGCCGGGTAGTTATCCGCACCCTCCGCGGGGAGGTTCTCATCCGGAATGTCGTATCCGGGTCCACCGGTGCCGTTGCCGGCCGGATCGCCACACTGGAGAACGTAGATTCCCGCGGTGGTCAGTCGGTGGCAGGCGGTCAGATCGAAGTAGCCCTCCTCGGTGAGGAAGACCATGGAGTTCACGGTTGCCGGGGCAAGGTCGGGAAGCATGTCGATAACGACGTCACCGCAGTTGGTGGCGAGGGTCATGGAGTACGCCGTGCCCGGCTCGAGCGAGTCAGCGGGAGCAGTGGGCCAGGACATGTCGTCGGGGCGAGGCGTGGGCGCAGGGGCGCAGTCAGGGTCCACGGGAGCGGTCGTCGCGCCATCCGTCTCCTCGTTGGTCGGCGTGGGCTCGGGGGTGGGATCCACGGGTGCCGTAGGAGAGTCGGTAACGCCGGCGTCGGGAACGCTCGCATCGGGATTGTCCGTGGGGCGGTTCAGTGCAAACCACGCGATGCCGCCGGCGACCACGGCGAGGACCACCGCGACCGCCACGATCGTGTTGGTGCGCTTGCGACGGGCGGCTGCCTCGGCGCGACGTGTCGCCTGGCGCTCGGCCTTGGCGCGTGCGACCTCACGACGGCGCCTGCTCGTCGACACAGATTCCTCCCATGGCTTGGCGGCGACGCGGGTACGTCGTCGCGCGAGTCTACGTAGGGTCAGGTGGGCTTGGCCGCCCCGGTAGGCTCGGGCGAGCCCATCGTCCCCCGTTCGGAGGTCCACGTGCCCGCCTGGAGAACACTGTGTTGGTGAAAGGCTTCCCCGCGGGCGCCTGGGGCACGAATTGTTATGCGGTCGCAACCGGCGAGGGCGAGGACTGCCTCATCGTCGACCCCGGCCAGGCGAGCATGGCCCCCCTGGCCGACCTCCTGGAGCGGCACCGGCTGCGTCCGGTGGCGGTCTTGCTGACCCATGGCCACCTTGACCACGTGTGGTCCGTGGCGCCGCTCACGGCCGGGCGCGACATCCCGGCCTACATTCACACCGACGACCGCTATCGCCTCGCGGACATCGTCGGTACGACGTTCGCCATGTCGCGCGATCAGTTGATGTCTATGACCCAGGGCGAACTCGAGCTGACCGAGCCCGATGATGTCCGCCTGCTGACCAATGGGGAGCGGATCGAGATCGCGGGGGTCCCGCTCACGGTGGCGCACGCGCCCGGGCACACCGAGGGCTCGGTGACGTTCGCGACTGATCGGAGCGGGGACGTGCCGCCGGTGCTCCTGAGTGGGGACCTGCTGTTCGCCGGATCCATCGGACGCACCGATCTGCCCGGAGGTGATCCGGCGGCGATGACCGAGAGTCTGCGCCGCGTCGTGCTTCCCCTCGACGACGACACGGTCGTCCTGCCTGGCCATGGGGAGACCACCACCATCGGCCAGGAGCGTGCCACCAATCCGTTCCTTGTCGAACTCGGTTCGGCGCCCAAGCCGCGGGGGTTGTGATGGCCCGTTCCTCAAAGCTGTCTGGC
>JAYNIC010000138.1:0-2473 GCA_038108715.1 Candidatus Nanopelagicales bacterium
GGATGACGGCAAGCGCGGAGCCGCGTCCTACGTCGAACTGAACGAAGGCCTGGCTGTACATCTCGTTTGCGACGATCTGCGTGCCGAAGTTTCCGTTGGTCATAACGCGGACGATGTCGAAAATCTTCAACGTGGCGATGAGGATCGTCGTGAAGACGACGATCAGTGTGGTGCGGACCATCGGGACAGTGACTCGGCTGAAGAGCCGCCAGCCACGTGCACCATCAAGGGTGGCCGCCTCGATGACGTCAGTCGGAATCGCCTTGATCGCGGCGGATAGGACGACCATGGCGAAGCCGGTTTGGATCCAGATGAGAATGAACATGAGCAGGAAGTTGTTCCAGGGTTGGAGAAGCAGCCAGTTGGGGGGCTCCATGCCGAGCCACAAGACGACCTGGCTGAGCAGACCCACCTGCTCTTGGGAGGGATCCCGGTAGGCGTAAACGAGGCCCCAGATGATGCT
The DNA here is from genome assembly GCA_038108715.1 of Candidatus Nanopelagicales bacterium. Classification (GTDB taxonomy): domain Bacteria; phylum Actinomycetota; class Actinomycetes; order S36-B12; family S36-B12; genus Mxb001. The sequence goes on from JAYNIC010000138.1 coordinate 464, forward strand.
GGCCCCGACGAAGGAGATTGCCATCGGCATGAAGATTAATGACTTGGGGATCGACTCGCGCTTCATCTTGTCCAGCAGCAGCGCGAGAAGGAGGCCTACTGCGGTGGAAAATAGCGGCGCGACGATGATCCACAGTGCCGTGTTGATGAGGACCTTCTGGTTGTTCTCGGTCGTGAAGATCCAGCCGTAGTTGGCCAGGCCGACGAACTTCTGGCCGCTGGCGTTGAAAAAACTCTTCGAGATGGTCTGAACGGTTGGGACGACCAGTCCGATGATGAGGAGAAGGATTGCAGGCCCGAGGAACATGATGCCCGCGAGCGGGTTGGCGAACTTGCCGCGAACGCGACCGAGAACGAAAAACAGGATGAGGAGGATCCCCAGGAACGCCGCCACGGCGGCGAGTGCGATGCCGATCTTGGGCAGTCCCGCGATGATGTTGTCCCAGATCATCGAAACCTCTCATCGGAGTTGAGTGCCGCCGGATACGGGTCGGGGCCCGAAGAGTGTTTACACCCTTGGGCCCCGACGCGTCAGTTGTCTATACGAACTGGTATCCGTTCACGACCTCGTTATTAGGCCGGCCAGCAGGCATCAATCGCCTTGAGGACGTCCTGGGTCGGCTTGTCCTCGGCGAACCACGCGGTCATCTCGGTCCACTCGCAACCGGCGCCGACGGCGGCCGGCATGAGGTCGGATGCGTCGAACCGGAATGTGCCCTGCGGATCAGTGAGGTACTGCGCCGACAGCTGGTCGATCGAACCCGGTGCGTAGGCGTCGAGCGGCACACCGGAGTTTGCCGACACCCAGGTGCCGAGCTTGACCTTGTTGGTCGCGAAGGTCGGGGAAGCCAGGAACGTCTGGGCTGCCGCAACCTCGGGACGATCGGAGAACGCTGTGACGAACTCGCCGCCACCGACGACCGGGTTAGGCACGTCAGCAGTCATGGCGGGCAGGTAGAACGCGTAGGCGTCACCGTCCTCGGCCACGGTCGCATCGGGATTGAACTCGCCCCAGAAGTTGGCGTAGAAGGAGGCCTGCTGGAGCATGCCGCACTCGCCCTTGAGGATCGGCTCGCCGGCCTGCTGGAAGCCGGTCGTGGCGATTGTCTGGACGTTGCCGAAGCCGCCGTTGACGTAGTCGGGGTTCTTCATCCAGCCCGCGAGGACGTCCATGGCCGCGGTGACCTCGGGCGAGTCGAACGGGATGGTGTGGTTGACCCACTGGTCGTAGACGTCGCCGCCGTACATGCGCAGCATGATCTGCTCGAGCCAGTCGGTGGCCGGCCAGCCGGTGGCGCCACCGGACTCGATGCCGCCGCACCACGGCTTCACGCCGTCGGCAACCATCTTGTCCGACAGAGCCCACAGCTCATCCCACGTGGTGGGGACGGTGTAGCCCTTCTCGGCGAAGACCTTCGGGGAGTACCAGACGAAGGACTTCATGTTCGAGCCGAGGGGAGCGGCGTAGAAGGTGCCGTCTACGGTGCCGTAGGCCTTCCATGCCGGGTTCCAGTACTCGTCGACGAGCGAGGCCACCGAAGCGGGTGCAGCGATGGGTCCGCCGGTCTCGACGAGCTTGGCCAGCAGGCCGGGCTGCGGGATGAAGGCGATGTCGGGGGCGTTGCCACCGGCGATGCGCGTGGGCAGCTGTGCCTCGAACTGATCGGAGCCTTCGTACACGATGTCGATGCCCGTGCAGGACTCGAACTGAGCCCAGGACTCCTCGAACAGGCCCTGCTCGGGCGGCAGGATCGAGGTGAAGATGGTGACGGAGGCTCCGTCGAAGGTGCCGTAGTCGGCGTACTCTTCGCAGCCGGCCGCGGGTGCGTCGCCGGAGCTCGAGCTCTCCGAGGACGACGCCGACGAGCTGTCGGGGGCCGCGGAGGATGAATCGCCGGAGGTATCCGAACCGCCGCAGGCCGCGAGCAGCAGGGCTGCTGCGCTGGCGCCTACGACGAGGGCGACCCCGCGACGGCGATTGGGTGATGACATGCCGTCTCCTTGTCAGTGA
>JAYNIC010000138.1:2503-6267 GCA_038108715.1 Candidatus Nanopelagicales bacterium
GGACTGCGTGGGCCTGAAAACGTATCCATTTTTACGCGCCGGTAGGTGACCCGCAAGACACTTCGGGTCATCCCGAAGGTAACGAAATCGCAACGTTTCGGCTCGTGAGGGCGATCCCACGAGTGTTTCGCAAACACCGTGAAAACGTTTCCGTGATACCCGGTGATTTCCCCGGTCACGCGGGGAGGTCAGCGGGTGAACCGATCAACGCCAATGGCATGTGCGACTGCCTAGGTCTGGAACCAGGCGGTGGTGTCGGGCGGGATCTGGCCGTCCGCCGCCAGGGGCGCCGAACTCAACAGGAGCACGCCGCGCGGGCGGGCAATGGGTTGGTCGGCACAGTTGCTGACGCTCACGAATCCGTTGCCGCGCTCCAGGATGACCACGTCACCGTCTGCATCGTCGAGGCGCCATGGTGCGTCGCCGGAGAGACCCGGGTGGGCATGGCGAAGTCGGATCGACGCGCGGTAGAGGGCCAGTGTGCTGGCCGGATCGGGTTCTTGAGCCGCGACGGTGAGACCGGCCCAGTCATCCGGCTGGGGGAGCCACGTGCTCGCGCCGCCGAAGCCGTAGGGCGGAGCCTCACCGAACCAGGGGAGAGGTGACCTTGCGCCATCACGGCCGAGCTGCTCACCCTTGGACCGGATGAATACTGGATCCTCGCGACGCTCTGCCGGAATGTCGGCGTCCGGCAGGCCGAGTTCCTCACCCTGATAGATGTAGAGGCTGCCGGGCAGAGCGTGGGTCAACAGGGCGAGCGCACGCGCGCACCGCACCCCGAGTGCCCCGCCGCCGAGTCGGCTCGCCACCCGTGCGGTGTCGTGGTTGTTCAGTGCCCAGGTCACGGGGGCGGGTGCCAACCCCTCGATGGTGGACGAGATGATCCTGCGCAGCGCGGAGGCGTCCCAGGGGGCGGCCAGATAGTCGAAGTTGAAAATCTGATGCAAGGTGTCGCCCGCGACGTAGCGACGGGCCCGCGCCGGCGGCAGCCACGCCTCGGCCACCGCCATGCGATCGCCGTCGTACGAATCGAGGATCTCTCGCCAGCCCCGGTAGATGTCTTGGACCTCATCACGATCCATGTACGGCGACCCGGACACCAGATCACGCCGTCGTTGGGATTCCTCGGTGCCGTTGTCGAGGTCGAGCCGGACACCCTCGACCAGGCCGACCGGATCGGGCACGTCGGGGTAGGTCATGTCCTTGGCCAGGCCAAAGGCCACGTCGACCCGGAAGCCGTCCACGCCCATGTCAAGCCAGAAGCGCAGGGTGGCGTGGAAGTCCGCGATGACGTCAGGGTTGGTCCAGTTCAGGTCGGCCTGCGAGGAGTCGAACATGTTCATGTACCACTGGCCCGGCAGTCCGTCGGCTTCGGTGATGCGCGTCCAGGACGGACCCGTGAAAAGACTCGCCCAGTTGTTGGGCGGTTCGTCGCCGTTGGGGCCGAGGCCATCGCGGAAGTGGAATCGATCGCGTTCGGGCGACCCGGGAGGGGAGGAGAGTGCCTGCTGGAACCACGGGTGAGCCGTCGAGAAGTGGTTGGGCACCAGATCAACGATGACCCGAAGCCCTCGGGCATGGGCGCCGTCAATCATGCGTTGGGCATCGTCGATCGTGCCGAAGCGCGGATCCACATTCCGCGGATCCGCGACGTCGTACCCCGCATCGAGTTGGGGCGACGGATAGAACGGGGACAGCCAGATCGCGTCGACTCCGAGGGCCGCGAGGTAGGGAAGCCGGGAGATCACGCCGGCGAGGTCACCCTCTCCGTCACCGGACTCGTCAGCGAAGGACCGCGGGTACACCTGATAGACCACGGCATCGCGCCACCAGGCGGCCATTGCGCTCATGGCGTCAGACTAGGGCGGTTCCGCGCCGTGGCGCCACGACCGGCCCGGCGTGACCTGAGCGGGTGCCCGTGACACACTCGTCCCTTGCGTGGAAGGCGCAGCGAGCGCCGGGAAGGGACCTATGACGCAGCCGCAGGCCCGCAATGCCACCTTCAGGTTCCAGGACACCGCCATCTTGTCGGTGGAGCAGGTTGAGGCCCCCACCGCGGTCACGTCGGCATGGATCGACGAGCAACTCGCCGATACCTACGCCCGGCTCGAGGTGCGACCGGGTCTTCTGGAGACCCTGGCCGGCATTCGGGAGCGGCGTTGGTGGCCCGAGGGTGTCTCGTTCGCCGATGCTGCGGCGATGGCGGGCCGCAAGGCGATCGATGCCGCGGGCGTCGAGCCGGGATCTATCGGACTGCTGATCGACACCGCCGTGTCTCGTGCACATCTCGAACCATCCGCGGCCGTCGACATCCATCATCAGCTTGGCCTCCCCCCGCACTGCATCAACTTTGACCTATCCAACGCTTGCCTCGGTTTCGTCAACGGCATGCATCTGGCTGGCACCCTGATCGATGCGGGACAGATCGACTACGCACTCATCGTTGATGGGGAGGGATCTCGGGAACTACAGGAGCGCACCATTGCGCGCCTGCAGGGGCCGGACACCACGATGGCCCATCTCTTCGAGGATTTTGCGTCCCTCACCCTTGGGTCAGGTGGTGCCGCGATGGTTCTTGGTCGCGCATCCGCTCATCCCGATGGTCACCGTCTCATCGGCGGCGTCTCACGCGCGGCGACCGAGCACCATCGCATCTGCGTCGGAGACATGAATCGCATGGTCACCGACTCGCGCGCTCTTCTTGAGGCCGGGCTGCAGCTGTCCGGCGAACTGTGGAAGGAAGCGGCTGAGGAGTTCGACTGGTCGGACCTCGACTGCTACGTCATCCACCAGGTGTCCAACGTGCACACGCAGGCCATCTGTGGAGCCCTCGGTATTGACCCCGATCGCGTCCCGCTCACCTTCCCGATGTACGGCAATATCGGGCCTGCGTCCATCCCGGTCACGCTCGCCCTGCAGTCCGACCAGTTGCAGCGAGGGCAGCGCATCGGCTGCCTCGGTATCGGATCGGGACTGAACGCCAGCGTCATCGAAATCACCTGGTAGCCGCCATGACGGCCGCGCACCTGCCGCCGACGGACCTGCCCGGATTGGATCCGGCATGGTCGCGAATGATCGAGTTGCCGGGCCGGGGAACGATGCACGTGTTGGAGCGTCCCTCGCAAGGGACGCCCGAGGTCACCGTGCTCGCCGTTCATGGCAACCCCACGTGGTCCTATCTGTGGCGACGGTTGCTCGCGCAAGCCCCACCCACCTGGCGCGTCATTGCCGTTGATCAATTGGGCATGGGGTACTCCTCGCGGGGTGAACCGCGTCGTCTCGCGGATCGGGTCGCCGATCTCGCCGCCCTGACCGAAGCGATGGGGGTTGCCGGACCTGTGGTGACCGTCGCCCACGACTGGGGTGGCCCCATCGCCCTCGGCTGGGTCCTGGAGCACCGAGATCAGGTGGTCGGCGTCGTCCTCACCAACACGGCCGTGCATCAGCCGGCGGGCGCGCGTACGCCAGCACTCATCAGACTTGCCCGCTCTCGGGCGTTGCTGCCGTGGGTAAATCTGGTGAGCCGCGCATTCGTGCGCGGCACGACGGCACTATCTCGGCGCCTGCCGAGTGACGTTGTTGCCGCGTACGCCGCGCCCTATGCGAGCGCGCAGGACCGGAGAGCCGTCATGGACTTCGTGGCGGACATCCCGCTGGAGGCGGGCCACCCCAGTGCGCCCGCGCTCGATGCCATCGCCGAAGGCATCACACACCTGGAGGACCTTCCGGTGTTCCTCGCGTGGGGCGCTGATGATCCGGTGTTC
>JAYNIC010000139.1:0-6253 GCA_038108715.1 Candidatus Nanopelagicales bacterium
GACATACAGCAGTCGGCCGCCATCAATGACAGCCAGGAGCAGAATGAGGAAGATCGGGACGATGACGGCAAATTCGACCGCGATGGCGCCGCGGTCGCGCCGCTTGGGCCGCATCGGAACTACTAGAGCCCCAGGGACGCCCACAGGCCCGTGAGATAGGACTGCAGCGAGCCCGAGAAGGCAGTAATGCCGGCCACGACAGCAATCGCGACGACGCCCACGAGAATGGCGTACTCCACCGCGGAGACGCCTTCGTCGTGGCGTAGCCAGCGCACCAGGCGCTCGCGCATATGACTGCTCATGTCTGTCCCCTCATACGGTCGGCCACTTCGCTGCAAGAAGGGTAGCCGCTGCCCTCCGCGAAAGCGAAAGGTATTTAGGCCTATAGTCCCGCGACCGAAGGTAACGATTCGGCACACAATGATCCCATGACCGTCGCAGATCGTTTCCCTAGTGCCTCCATGGAGGACACAGCCAGCCTGAGCCAGCACCTGCACAGCCTGCACGAGCGCATCCTGCAGACGGCCCCTGGCATCAACCGCATCGGCTGCGCGCTCTACGACCCCGGTGAGGGAATGCTCAAGACCTTCATCAACTCCACGCGGGAGGGCGAACCCCTTTCCCGGTACCAGTACCCCCTTGCATCGTCAGCCTCTCTTTCGGCGATGGCACGAAGTCGAGCCACGCGTCGACTCGACAACCTTCCGCAGGACCTCAATCCCGACTCCGAGCACTCGAAGTGGGTGCTCAATATGGGATACCGGTCTTCCTTCACCACACCTCTGTACTACCAAGATCAGCTACTCGCGTTCCTCTTCTTCGACTCCAAGGAGAGCGACTACTTCACTCCCGAGGTTCAGCGCGAACTCCTGCTGTACGCCCAGGTCATCACCATGGCCATCGCCAACGAGTTGGTCGCCCTGCGCTCGATCATGGGTGCGGTGAGTTTGGCGAAAGACTTCGCCGAGTTGCGAGACCTGGAGACCGGCGCACACCTTGAGCGAATGGCGCGCTATTCCCGCCTCCTCGCCCAAACGATCGCGGAGGACCGCGGCATCACGGACGAGTTCGTCGAGAACCTCTTCATCTACGCGCCGCTACACGACATCGGCAAGATCGGTATTCCCGACCGAGTCCTGCTCAAGCCAGGCCCACTGGATGCGGACGACTGGGAGGTTATGAAGACCCATACGACCAAGGGTCGTCGAATGGTGGACTCGATTTCCGAGGACCTCGATCTCACCACGGAGTCCGCAAACCGCATCATGCGCAACATCGTCGAGTTGCACCACGAGGCCCTCGACGGCAGCGGCTACCCGCACGGACTGAAGGGCGATGCGATCCCGCTGGAGTCGCGCATCATCACCGTCGCTGACATCTTCGACGCCCTCACCACGGTGCGCCCCTACAAGGATGCTTGGCCGATCGATCAGGCGCTGGCCGAGCTTAAGCGGATGGCCAAGGCGGGCAAGATTGATCCCGATCTGCTTGACGCGCTAGAGGACAACATTGACGAGGCCATCCTCGTACGCGACACCTACCTCGAAGAGCAGGCGGTCCGCGGCGCCTAGTCGCACGTTCCTTCACCGCGCGGTCGAGAGCGGCTACTCCTCGACGCGTTCCACCCGAGAAGGGAAGAGCCACCACGCCAGAACAGCGCCGAGAGCAACGATCCCTGCGGCGACCATCAACGCTGTTGTCATGCCCGATACGAAGGCATCCCCCGCAACCTGTCGGATTGGAGCCCCCACCTCTCGCGGGAGTTGTGCGATCGCGAGACTGCCGGCCGCAAGGGACTCACGAACAGCATCCACAACACCGGATGGAATGGCGGAGATGGCATCCCCTGCGGCCGTGATGGCCTGCTCGATTGAGTTGCGGTAGCCGAAGGCCAACAGTGAGCCAAGGACGGCCACGCCGAGCGAACCACCGAGTTCGCTCATGCCATCGTTCACGGCCGAGCCCATTCCGGCGCGCTCACGAGGCACCGACGCGAGGATTCCGTTGGTGGCCTGCGGCAGCACCATGCCGAGCCCCAATCCCATGAGACCGAGGCTGCCGCCGATCTGCCAGTACGGCGAGTCAGCTGTCAAGAACGCCGCTGCCGCCAGTCCCACGGTCACCATCGACAGGCCGACGACAACCGTGGTCCGCGTGCCAATACGTTCGGCGATGCGGGGACTGAACAGGGACGCGATGAGTAGACCTCCCGCCCCGGGAAGGACCGCGATCCCGGACTGCAGCGGCGAGTTGCCCTGCACCAACTGCAGGAACTGCGGCAGGAAGAACATCACCCCCATCAGCGCCGCGTAGACGAGGCCCACAGAGATCACCGAGATGGTGAAGAGCCGTTGGCCGAACAGCGACATCGGCAGCAAGGGGCGCGGAACGCGACGCTCCCACCACACGAAGGCGGCGAGGAAGACCACGGCCGTGACGGCCGAGCCAATGGTCAGCGCCTCGATACCCGCGTCGGGCAATTCGATGACGGTGACGACGAACGCGATGAGGCCCACGGCAGACAGGCCGGCACCGATGAGGTCCAGACGCGGCTTCGTGGGATCACTGGACTCCGGCAGGATCCGGAAGGACGCCACCAACACGATCAGTACGAGCGGCGGGTTCACCCAGAAGATGGCGTGCCAGGTCGTGTGCTCGAGCAGCAGACCACCGATGATCGGCCCGAGGGCAACGGCGGCACCGGCGACAGCGGCCCAGATGCCGATGGCCTGTGCACGTTCACGCGGGTCGGTGAAGACCTGGGCCAGGATCGACAGGGTCGAGGGCATGATGAAGGCACCGCCGATGCCCATGATGGCCCGCCAGAAGATGAGTTGGTTGGCATCCGTGGCAAAGCCCGCCAAGAGCGAACCGACCCCGAAGATGATGAGGCCGAGGACGAGGGCTCGACATCGGCCGAAGCGATCGCCCAGGGTGCCGGCCAAGAGCAATGAGCCAGCAAAGAGCACCGAATAGGCGTCGACCACCCACTGCAGTTCGGCTGTCGAGGCCTGGAGGTCCTCCTGCAGCGACGGCAGAGCCACGTTGACGATGGTGTTGTCGAGAGAGATCAGGGCCAGGGCGCAAGACAGCACGACTAGGACGAGCCACCTGTGCGAATTCCCTGCTACCACGGCAGCAGCCTAGGTGGACGCGCAAGCGCCACCGACAGGGCTACGCTTCGTGTTCCGGATCAAAGAAGGAGCGGCCGTGGGTGAACTGACCGGACTGGTGCTGTCCGAAAGCGACCCCCTACAGCGGGAGATCTATTCGCTGCTGACCATTTTGGTAATCGCCGCGTTCACTCCCCTCATCGTCGGCCTCCTTCGCATCAAGGTGGCCGAGGTTGTCCTCCTCCTGGTCTTTGGCATCATCTTCGGCCCCAACCTCGTGGGCGCGATCTCGGTCGATTCCTCCATCGAGCTCTTCTCCGAATTGGGCTTGGGCTTCCTGTTCTTCCTGGCCGGGCTCGAACTCGCGCCAGCATCGATCAAGGGGCAGTCCGGTCGACTCGCGGTCAGCGGCTGGATCATCTCCCTGGCCATCGCCATGGCCGCAGCCTTCGCGCTGGAGCGAACCGGGGAGATCCAAGACTTCATCGGCTTTGCCATCGTGCTCACCAGTACCGCACTCGGCACCCTGCTCCCCATGCTCCGCGACTCAGGCGAACTCAAGACACCGTTCGGCAACTTCTTCATGGGCGCGGGAGCCTGGGGCGAGTTCGGCCCGGTACTCGCCATCGCCATCCTCCTGAGCACCCGGTCATCGTGGGCAGCGATCGCGCTGCTCATCGCCTTCGGCCTGATCGCGTTCGTCGTCTCCAAGATCCCCGGACGTTTCTCGACCAGTCGAGTCCACGAGATCCTCGAGCGCGGCTACCACACCTCCTCGCAGACCGGGGTCCGCTTGACGATCGTGCTCATCGTCCTCCTCCTCGCGATTGCGAGCAGCTTCGGCTTCGACGCAGTACTCGGTGCATTCGTCGCGGGCATCATCATGCGCCAGTACCTGCCGGAAGGAGTCGAGACCGAACTTCAACGTCGAGTCGAGGCGATCGCATTCGGATTCTTCATCCCTCTCTTCTTCATTGTCTCCGGAGCCAACATCGACATCATGGCCATCATCGCCAAGCCCTGGCCGATGCTCATCGTGTTCGTGATGCTGCTGTTGGTTCGCGGACTTCCGCAGTTCTTTCTCTACCGAAAAGCGATCCCCGACACCCGCGAACGCACACGATTCATGCTCCTCGTCGCAACGGGCCTACCCATCATCGTTGCCGTCACTACCGTCGAGGTCGCCGCAGGCCACATGTCGCAGAACGACGCGTCCGAACTCGTCGCCGCCGGCGCCCTCTCGGTGCTGTTCTTCCCCCTCATCGCCACCATGCTGCGCCGCAAGGCGCCGGGATCAGGTGCGTCGGCACCGGTACACCAGGAGAGCTAGGCCCGCAGGGCAGCGACGGCGTACAGAGCAATGCCCGCCGCCACCGCGGCGTTCAGCGACTCGGCGGCTGAATCCATGGGGATCGACACGCGGTAGTCGCAAGCCTCACCGACGAGACGGCTGAGCCCGCGACCCTCACCACCCACAACGATGACGAGCGGGTCGGCCGCAACATCGGCGCCGAGCGCCGTGAGGTCGAGATCGCCATCGGCGGCGAGTCCGATGATCGTGCAGCCCGCCTTCGCGTAGGACTGGCGCGCACGTGTGCGAGTGGTGGCGCGCGCCACCGGCACGCTGGCGAGAGTTCCGGCGCTGGCCTTCCACGCCGACCCGGTCACTCCAGCAGCGCGGCGTTCGGGGATGAGCACTCCCTGGGCTCCGAAGGCGGCAGCCGAACGGACGATCGCCCCAAGATTGCGCGGGTCGGTCACACCGTCCAGCGCTACCAGCAGCGGACCGGAACCGCTGTCCATCGCACGAGCGAGCAGGTCGTCTGGGTCGAGATAGTCATAGGCCGGCACCGTGAGCAGCAGCCCCTGGTGCACCGCACCCCCGGACATTCGGTCAAGTTCAGGCCGCGAAACCTCCAGGAGCGGCAGACCCCGATCGGCGGCCAAGGTCAGCGCCTCGCGTACGCGCTCATCGGTGTCGACGAACTGCTGCACGTAGAGCGCCGAGGCGGGAACGTTGGCGCGCAAAGCCTCAACAACGGGATTGCGACCAACGAGGACCTCGCGACCGTCGCTGCGCTTGCCGCCGCGCGGCGCTTGCCGGCCCGCGGACTTCTCCGCGGCGCGCGCGCGACGCGCTGCCGGGTGCTTGGTCCGGTCCTTGGCTTTCGGTGTCGGGCCCTTACCCTGCAGGCCCTTGCGTCGCTGACCACCGGATCCGACGGTCGCGCCCTTCTTGCTCCCAGGGTTGCGCATGGCGCCCTTGCGCTGGGAATTGCCGGCCATCAGGATTCCTCGGCCAGGGTCCAGCGGGGGCCACTGGGGGTGTCTTCGACGACCACGCCTGATGCCGCGAGCCCATCACGCAAGGCATCGGCCACCGCGAAGTCCTTACGTTCGCGAGCGGCCTGACGCTGAGCGAGCACGACATCGACCAGTGGACCGAGAGCCCGTCGTGCCGCACCATCGTCGCCACTCTCGCGCCACTGGTCGGCGAACGGATTCAGACCGAGGACCTCCGTCATCGCCACGACCGAGTCGAACGCCGACCGTGCCGCCGCCATGTCGCCCGCCGCCAGTGCGCCGTTGCCCTCGCGGACCGTGTCATGGATGACCGCGAGCGCCTGCGGAACACCGAGATCGTCATTCATGGCGTTGACGAAAGCGTCCGGCAGAGCCGCCTGCGCATCGGGTGCGCCCAGTTCCTCGGCCGCACGTCGGCAGAAACCTTCGATGCGCCGGTACGCCGAGGCCGCCTCGGCCATGGCCTCATCCGAGAACTCCAACATCGACCGATAGTGAGCCGAGCCGAGGTAGTAGCGAAGTTCCACAGGGCGCACACGCTGCACGACCTCGGAGACGAGGAGGGAGTTGCCGAGGGACTTGCTCATCTTCTCGCCTGAGGTGGTGACCCAGGCGTTGTGCATCCAGTAGCGCGCGAACTCATCCCCCGCCGCCTTGGACTGAGCGATCTCATTCTCGTGGTGGGGGAAGAGCAGATCGATCCCACCACCGTGAATATCGAACGCCGAGCCGAGGTAGCGCTCGGCCATCGCTGAGCACTCCAGGTGCCAGCCGGGTCGGCCCGGGCCCCAGGGGGTGTTCCAGAAGGGCTCACCGGGCTTGACGGACTTCCACAG
>JAYNIC010000140.1:0-6127 GCA_038108715.1 Candidatus Nanopelagicales bacterium
CCCAGCGGCGAATATCCGGCAACCAGCACACGGCTCCGATGCCGGTGAACACCAGATCAAACCGCTCACGGCCGAGTGCCTCGGGCGCGGAATAGACATCTGTCCTCACATACTCCACTTCCGGGCCTGCGGCTTCGCTCAGTGCACGAGCCTGTGCGAGGGACTCGGCCGAGAAGTCCAGTCCGACCATGTTGGCGCCGAGCCGCGCCAGGGAGAGAGTGTCGGTGCCGATATGGCACTGCAGATGCACGGCGCGTACGTCGGTCAGATCGCCGAGCAGCGGAACATCGAAGCGCACGACGTCGCTGAGGTAGGCGGAATCGTCGATGAAGCGGTCAACGGCATAGCCGTCAGCGCGAGCGTGCGCCGGAGCTCGCTCATCCCAGGCTGCGAGATTCTCCCGATAGACATCGGGCGGAATCACTCCCGAGGCGGCGAGCGGAGAGTCATCGGCCATGGGTCCACCGTAGTGACCGAGGGAGCCGGCCCTGCGCAGAACTGGACAGTGCCGCCTCGACGCGACAGGCTCAGCGGGTGCCCGACGTGACCGCTGATGCCGATTCTTCGAATGGTGAGGTCCTCGAAGACCTCAAGGCCGTCGAGCGCAAGGGTGGTTGGAAGTCGTGGCTGCCCAAGGTCGTCCTCACCATTCTGGGTATCGCCTTGGCCTACTTCATCTTCCGGTACATGGCCGACAACTTCGGGGGTTTCCAGCAGGGCGTTCAGGCGGCGTTCTCCATGCCGACCGGATGGACAGTGGCGGCCATCGTCGCGGCCCTCATCGCGATCGGGGTCTATCCGCTCACTGCGCCGGCGGCGATTCCGGGACTGCACTACTGGCCGGCCTTCGTCGACCGCCAGGGCGGCTTCGCCATCTCCACAACCATTCCGTTCGGCGGCGGACCCATTGCCGTGGGAACCCAGTACGCGATCCTGGCCCGGTACGGCGTCAAGCAGCGGCTCGCAGCCGCCGCGGTCGCGGCCGATGCCATCTGGACCTACCTCATGACCTTCGGCGCGCCGGGCGTTGCGCTGATCTTGCTGTGGGTCTTCGAGCGTCGAACGCTGGTCGGCGATGAGTGCGGCGCGATCTCCTGCACCACCATCGATGTCATCATCGTCATCACCGGCGTCATCTGCCTGGTGTCGATGCTCGGGATCGCCTTCGTCCTACGCAGCAAGACCAATGCCGAAAAGGTTGGTCATTTCGCACAGGGCGCGGTGGGCGGCGTCTTCCGCTTCATCAAGAAGACACCGCCAAACGTGTTCGACTCCGTCGTGGGCTTCAACGACACTGCCGCGGACATGGTCGGCACTCGCTGGAAGCAGATCACGGTGGCGAACATTGCCGCGCAGTTGGCGCCGATGCTGGTCATCATCGCGGCCCTCGAGGGTGTGGGCGCCTCCAAGGTCTCGCCCCTCGAGGTGTTCGCGGCGTACTCGGTGGCGCTGCTACTCACCACGGTGCCGCTGGCCCCCGGTGGTGCCGGCACGGTCGATGCCGCCCTTATCGGCATGCTGGTGGCCTTCGGGGCGAGCATGGAGCAGGCGGTGGCCGCCGATGTGATCTGGCGCGCGTTCTGCTTCCTGCCGCAGATGGTCGTTGGGTGGATCGGCGTAGGGACCTTTGCGGTCCAGCGCCGGATGGCGCAGCGTCGCGCCCCGAGCCCAGCGAATTCGTGAGCGTCGCTGACATCGTGATCAAGCCGCGAGTCGGACGACCGGCCTGATGGGGAGCCGCTCAGCGCGCAACGAGGGGGCCTGGCGCTCTACCGTCGTTGGATGCGTGTACTCCCCACAGCCATCGCCCTAGCGTTTTCGGCCGCCGCCCTGGCCGCCTGCTCGAGTTCCGCCGAAGGCGGCGCGGCGGCCTCATCGACGTCGTCGGTGACGTCCGAGAGCGCAGCCACCTCCCCGAACCCATCGGCGTCGGAGTCCGCTCCGCAGACGCCGGCCCCGGGTGAGTCCGATCTGTCCGCCGCTGATCAGGTGAAACCCCAGGCTGCGGGAATGGCCGTCGACGCCTTTGCCGACGCCGTCCTTGATCAACTGAAATTCACCGGCCCGGGCACGCTGAGCGACCAACTGGTGACGATCGCCATGAGTCCCTTGACACGTCAGATGGCGTCGTCCGCGGATATCAGCACGCGACTGGACTCCAAGGGCGCAAGGGTCATCCTCACCCTGTCCGGCAAGGACGTCACCTGCAAGATCACCGTGACCGACGCGCCCGCGGCGCGCGGTGTCGCGTGCGTCGCCTAGGTCAGGTGCCTACCACTCAAGCGGGCAACGAACCGTCGACCGCGGGAGTTTCAACTTCAGCAGATAGCGCGTGACCGGTCGATCCACGCACTTCGATACCCGCCCGTAGATGATGTGGTGCGTACCGCCGTACTGAACGGCCCGGGAGCCGGTGAACGCCGCGGTCATGTCCTGCGCCGCACTCCACGGTGTGCGGTTGTCTCCGATGGCATTGGAGATCAGGGGCGCAGTCGGCAGGGTGAGCCGCGAAGTGATCGGCTGCAGTGGTCGCCCGAGTGAGGGCATCCCCGCGCACTGCGCGCCCTCGCGCAGCACCGACTGACCCACATGTACGCCGCCGGCCGCGGCGCCCATCTCGGCGAGTTCGGCCAATGTCTCCACGCTGGGGCGGTCCGGCATGTCCGAACAGTTGACATAGGTCCACTGCGGGTCGAACCAGCTCTTGCCGGTCGACCCGTCGTCGATCATTCGGGCGACGCGCCGACCGTCGGTCACGCTTCGGGTGCGTACGGCGGTGTCGAGCGCATTGAGCAGGCTCGCGATGCTTCCCCAGGTCGTCTGGAACGACGCCCAACGGATGATGCTGCTGCCGACCTCCCAGCGGGTCGTCTGCCCACCAGAGCCATCGGGGAGGGTGCGCTCATCAAGTGCCGCCATGACCCGCGCGTAGCGGCGTTCGTACTTGGGCCCCAGGGCCGCCAGCGCGATGTCGATGGCGGCGGGGTCGTCCCACGTGTGCTCGCGCGCCCACAGTTCGATGGTCGACTTCGGTGAGATCGTGCCGTCGAGGAGGAGCGCGCGAACGCGGCTGGGGAACAGCTGCGCGTAGGCACGACCCACCGTGGTGCCGTAACTCATGCCCCAGAAGGTGATGGTGTCTTCGCCGAGCGCCTGGCGCATTGCATCGATGTCGTGCGCCAATTGCCAGGTGCCGAGGTAGGGCGACTCGGACCGATTCGCGGCCAGGCACGCGGCGTTGCCCTTCGCGGTCACGCGCACGTACTTCGTCGTCCACGCCAGCCAGTCCACCGGCCCCGTTGCCGGTGGCGAGACATCTTTCACAGAGCACCCGGTGACGTAAGGCTGCGAGCCGCCGACCCCGCGCGGATCCCACGCGACCAGGTCGAAACGGTCGCGGACTCGCTGCGGAAGGAGCGAGTAAACCCAGGAGATGTTGCTGACAGCAGTGGAGCCGGGACCTCCGGGGTTGAAGGTGAGTACGCCGATGCGCTTGTCCGGCTTGGCGGCGGGGATCTTGGCGAGGGCGATGGAGTAGGTGCCGGAGACCGACCGATCCCCCCAGTCGCGAGGCACCGTCAGCGTCGAGCAGCGCGCCTTCGATGGCAGGGACGAGTCGCAGCCGCGCCAGGTCAGGGTGCGCGCGACCCCAGGCGTGGGGCCAAGATCCAGTCTCGTGGCGCTTGGGGTGGGTGGGGCCGCGTTCGCCGCAGCGGGTGCCGCCAGCGGCAGCAGGGCCACGGCCACGGCGGCCGCAGCGAGCGGAGAGAGGATCCGACGCATCCACCCAGGGTAGGCACTCCCGCGAGCCGTGTCCCGCGCGGGGAAATTCGATGCTGCCCACCCCTTCCCCGGCGCGTGGGCGTGCTCTACTCTCCGCGCATGAGTGATGATGCGCGCAATCAGGCTATCCAGCGGCTACATCAGCGCCGCGGCGTTCTGAACTACGTCGTGGGAGGCGTGATCGTCTGCCTGTTCATGATCGTGATCTGGTTCTTCACCGGCAGGGGGTACTTCTGGCCGGGCTGGGTTATCGGTGGGTTTGTCTTAGGCGCCATCGGCTACGGCGTCAACTCGATGATGAACAAGCCATTCACCGACGATCAGATCAACCGCGAGATCCAAAAGGGCTCCTAGGCAACCTCCGGATGCTGCCGGGCCCGATAGCGTGCCCCTCGTGAAGCCCGCCGTCGTCGCCCATCGTGGGGCGAGCGCCTATCTGCCCGAGAGCACCCTCCCGGCCAAGGCCCTGGCGGTCGCTCAGGGGGCGGACTACGTCGAACACGACATCGTGATGACGCGCGACAACGCTCTGCTCATCAATCACGATCTTTGGCTCGACGAGGTCAGCGATGTGGCGGAGAGATTCCCGGGGCGCGCACGTGAGGACGGCCACTTCTACATCATCGATTTCGACCTCGACGAGATCCTCAGCCTGGCTGTCTCATCGCGGTTCCGCATGGAGGACGGCGTGGCGGTACCCGCCTGGCCGGATCGCTTCCCCGTATGGCAGGGCCGATTCGGCTTCCACACCTTCGCCGAGGAACTGCAGTTCCTCTCCGGACTTGAGCACAGCACGGGGCGGCGCGTGGGGATCTTCACCGAACTCAAGTCGCCGTGGTTCCACGAGCGCGAGGGACGTGATCTCGTCAGCGCCGTGTACGACGTCCTTGCCCGCTACGGCTATCGGACCCCGCAGGACGGCTGTCGCGTGATGAGTTTCGATGGGCACGCCCTGCAGCGCATTCGCGATGGAGTGGCTGCTGATGCAGGGGTCGACGTACCCCTGACGCAACTGATCGGGCACACGATCGACCACGAAGTGTTCGAACATCGGACCAGTGGCGAATGGGCCAACGTTGACGTCGACTGGATGAGCGACCCGGCGCAGGTCGGCGCCATTGCCGAGTACGCCGACGGCATCGGCCCCGATGTGGCCATGCTGCTGCGAGGGAACACCGCGAACGGCGGCTTGCACGCAAGCGGGTTGGCCGCGGCAGCCCATGCGGCCGGCATGTACGTCACGCCGTGGACTCTGCGCGCTGACGCCCTCCCGCCCGGTGCATCGAGCTATGCCGAGGTGTTCGACATCCTTGCGGGGGAGGCGAAGGTGGATGCCGTCATCACCGACTTCCCGGACCTCGCCGTGGAGTGTCGGGGTTAGCGCTTAGCGTCCGTCAGGATCTGCTGGCTGGCGAGCCGGCCGGGTGCACCGATGACGCAGCCGCCGGGATGCGTACCCGAACCGCACTGGTAGTACCCCTGGATCGGAGTGCGGTAGTCGCTGTACCCCGGCGCGGGGCGGAAGAAGTACATCTGATGGGCGAAGAACTCACCGGCGTAGATGTTGCCTTCCGAAAGGCCGGTGCGTGCCTCGATGATGTCCGGGGTCACCACCTCGCGCTGCAGGACGAGGTCGTTGAAGTTGGGGAAGAACCGCTGCAGGGTCGCCTGGACACGATCGGCCATGGACTCCCGCTCGGCGTCCCACGTGCTGTCCTTGAGTTGATACGGCGTGTACATGACGTAGCACGACATCACATGCTTGCCCGGCGGAGCCATGTCGGGGTCGATGAAGGATTGGATGGACGCGTCGATGTAGGGGTGCTCGGAATACCAGCCGTACTTCGCGGCGTCGTAGGCACGCTCCATGTATTCGACCGACGGCGCGATGTTGATGAAGCCGCCGTACTGATCGGTCCGATCGCCCAATGCCGGGTAGTGCGGGATGCCATCGAGGGCGAAGTTCACCTTGGACGACACACCTTGGAACCGGAAGCGCTGAATCGTGTCCACCAGATCAGCCGGGAGTTCACGGGGGTCCGCGATCTGCAGGAAGGTGCGTCGGGGGTCGAGGGAACTCACCACGACCGGCGCGCGGAACTCGGTTCCGTCATCAAGCGCCACGCCCCGGACCACGCCGCCTTCGGTGATGAGGTTGGCGACGTGCGAGTTCAGGCGGATCTCGGCGCCGTACCCCTGGGCCGCTCGGGCCAGCACCTGAGTGAACCCGCCGTTGCCGCCCTTGTGGAACGCCCATGAGCCGCCGACCCCGTCGTGCTCGCCCATGGCGAGATAGAGCCCGTTCATGCCGCTCCCTGGCGACAAGGGGCCCAACTTGATGCCG
>JAYNIC010000141.1:0-6125 GCA_038108715.1 Candidatus Nanopelagicales bacterium
GCGACTCGGCCGCACCGCGCGCGGCGCCTTGGGCTATCGACAGGTGGTCGAGGCGCTGGAGACGGCGGGAGAGGTCCCGGTATCTGGGGCGACGGTGCACCGTGACGATGAGAAGACGGCCACCGCGCCAACGCAGACTTCTGGTGATGTGGAGGCGCTGCTCGAGCGTGCGCGCTTGGCGACAGTCGAGGGGACGCGCAAGTTTGCGCGACGACAGGAGCGGCGGTTCCGCCAAGATCAGCGCGTGCAATGGGTCCCAGCGGGATCCGGCGTCGACGAGGTTCTTCGGCGGTTCGGCTCACCAGATACCTGGTCGACGCGCGCAAACGGCGTGCGCTGAGTCGACGCGAGAACTAGGGGATTTCGACGTAGTACTCGGTGCCGAGCAGGCGCGAGTAGAGCGGCCTCGGGAGCTTGGTGAGCACGGCGAGTGTTCGCACCGAGTCATCGGCCGTGGCCTGACTGGCGTGCGCAGCCATGCTGGCCCGCTTCACCGCAAGTTGACGGCGTACATCGACCCGGTGGGTGATGCTCTCGCGTGGTGTCCACACGCGGTCGAACTCGGCAGGATCAAAGCCGGCGGGGGTCAGATGGAGGCGGCTCGCGAGATGCACCGCGTGGGCGATGGGCTCACGGGGCAGCGTCGCTTCGAAGACGCGAAGGCGCCGAGATCGGCTCTCTTGCAGGGCCTGACGTCCTCTGACGGCGTCGGCCGCGCCACGCACGACCGCGTGCACGCGCAGGTGGTCGGGGTGGCCGTAGCCCCCCGATGGGTCGTAACCCACCAGGACGTCAGCGTCCTCTTCGTCGATGAGGTCGACCAGGCGCTGCACCTGCTCGTTGAGGTCACCGGTGGCGAACCCGCCCTTGCGTAGGCCGTGCAGCCCAGAGTCGGCGTACGACCAATTGACTAACCGGGCGGTGCCGAGCAGTCCTGCGGAGTGTTCGAGCTCGGCGGCCCTCGTCGCGGCCAGGTCCTCGGCGAAGTCGGCAGAGGTGAGCCCGGCCGCGCCGTCGGTGGCCGACACGAGGATCACCCGGTGTCCCTCGGCGGAGGCTCGCGCCATCGTGCCGGCGGTGAGGAGAGCCTCATCGTCCGGATGAGCGTGCACGAAGATGAGGGTGGCCATGGCGGCAGTCTGCCCTAGCGATGCAGTCCCTCGGTAACGCGTGGGGGCTGATTCCCGCCCGTTGTTGGGGTTTCCGCGCCCTCGCAACCCCAACAACGGGCGGGAATCGCAAGGTGACGTACGGGGAAGGCGCACTGTCACCCTCCGGCGGAGTGAGCGCATGGGTGGTCAACCTCCGGCGCAGTGAGCGCGTGGGTGGTCAACCTCCGGCGCAGTGAGCGCGTGGGTGGCCAACCTCCGGCGGAGGCGGGCCCCGCGGACACCGCATCGGTGCCGTGGCCCGGTAGCGTCTAAGGGTGCGCATCGCCCATGTCTCGGACTGCTACCTGCCGCGCACCGGCGGCATCGAGACCCAGGTGCGCTCCCTCGCCCTCGCACAGCGGGACGCCGGGTACGACGTACAGATCATCACCGCCACACCTGGACATGAGCAGGTGCGTTCGGGCCGGGACGTCGTGGACGGTCTGCCGGTCCATCGAATCGCCGTCGATCTCCCGGGCGAGGTCCCCATCCATCCCCGCACCCGAGCCGAGGCGGTCCGGTCGCTGCGGGAGGACCCGGCCGACGTCCTGCACATTCACGCTGGCGTCATCTCACCGTTCGCCTGGGGAGCTCTGCGGGCGGCACGGGAATTGGATCTGCCGACCGTGGTCACGGTTCACAGCGTTTGGGGTCCGCTCGCCCGGCCCGGGTTCAAGGTTTCGGGTGCGCTGCTTGATTGGCAGCGCACCGTCATGAGCGCGGTGAGTCACATGGCCGCTGAGCGCGTCGAATCGGCCCTGGGTGTCGACGTTGCGGTCTTGCCCAACGGCATCGATCCGCACATGTGGCGCGCGGCGACGCCGTATGTCATGCAGCCGGGCACCTTGCGCCCGGTGTCGGTCCTACGCCTGGCACCACGTAAGAGAGTGGGAGCGCTGTTGCGGGCTCTGGCTCGCGCGCAGGCCCTGCTGGGGCCGCAGGTCGCGATGCGTCCGACGATCATCGGGGATGGACCGGAGCGGGGCCGGTCGGAGCGAATGGCGCAGCGCTTGCACCTTGATGCGACCTTCACCGGCCGACTATCGCGGGAGGAGATCCAGCAGCGATTCGCTGTATCCGATGTCTTCGTGCAGGCGTCGGTTCGCGAATCCTTCGGCATCGCTGCGCTGGAGGCACGCACCTTCGGACTGCCGGTCGTGGCCCGGAGCCAGGCCGGCACGGGGGAGTTCGTCACCGATGACCTCAACGGGCTTCTCGCTGCGGATGATGATGCCCTGGCAGCGGTGCTGGCCCGCCTCGGTGGAGAGCCGGAGCTGCTGGCACGGATGGCGACGTACAACCGCACCCACGAGCCCACGCAAACCTGGCCGTCGGTGATCCGACGAGCACACGAGCTCTACGAGCGCGCCGGCGCCCGATGACCGACGTTCTTTGGGCACATCACCGGGCTAAGACCCCGAATCTGCCCAATGAACGCCGAATCTGCCGCGGGAACGAAGGCTCTGTGGACTCGTCGGCCGGCTCCGCCCTGTTCACCGCTTAGGCTGGCCCCGTGGCCGACGACATCCGCGTGCTCAAGGGGCATGGCACGGGCAACGACTTCGTCATCCTGCCTGATTTCGAAGGTGCACTGGAGGTCACTGCAGAGATGGTCGCCAGCCTGTGCGATCGCCGGTTCGGACTCGGCGGCGACGGACTGCTGCGCGTCGTCCGCTCCGATCGCTGTGATGACCCAGAGGCGCAGGGCGCGGAATTCTTCATGGATTACCGCAATGCCGATGGATCACTCGCCCAGATGTGCGGCAACGGCATTCGTGTCTTCGCACGATTCCTCGTCGACGAGGGGCTCGCCGATCCGGCGGGCATGGAGATTGCGACCCGAGGAGGGGTGTGTCACGTGCGTCGCCTCCCTGACGGGGAGTACGCCGTCGGGATGGGTGAGGCGCGCGAAGTCGGAGGCGTCACCTCCGTCATGGTGAGCAACCGTTCCTACCCGGCCGTCGGGGTGCACCTGCCCAATCCGCACGCCGTCGCCTTCGTCGGCGCGCTCGATGCTGCCGGACCGCTGCTCTCCGCCCCCGAGGTATCGCCTGAGCACCTGTTCCCTGAGGGCGTCAATGTGGAATTCGTCGTCGAAGTGGCCGCCGGACACATCGAGATGCGAGTGCACGAACGTGGCGTGGGTGAAACGTGGTCCTGTGGCACCGGTGCCTGTGCGGCGGTCTGGGCGGCGCGACGTCGCCCCGGGGCAAGTGACAGTGAGATCTATCGAGTGGACGTTCCCGGTGGCACCCTCCATGTGCGAGAGGTCGAGGGCCAGTTCGAGCTCATCGGTCCGGCGGTCATCGTGGCGGACGGCGTACTCGACGCGGAGTGGGCCGCCGCGTGGCGCTAGACGACGACACTCCCACCGGGGGCACGCTCGAACTCGAAGAACGACACGCACTGCGCCGTGTTGTCGGGTTGTCCACCGAACTGGAGGACATCACCGAGGTCGAGTATCGCCAGGTCCGTCTGGAGCAGGTCGTGCTCGTGGGTGTGTGGACCGAAGGCACCGCGTGGCATGCCGAACGCAGTCTTCGTGAGTTGGCCGCGTTGGCTGAGACGGCCGGAGCCGTGGTGCTCGAAGGTTTGATTCAGCGTCGCGATCGACCCGATCCGGCGACCTATATCGGATCGGGCAAGGCCCGGGAGTTGCGCGACATCGTGGTGGCGACCGGCGCCGACACCGTGATCTGCGACGGCGAACTCAGCCCGGGGCAACTGCGACACCTCGAGGATGTCGTCAAGGTGAAGGTCGTCGATCGCACCTGGTTGATCCTCGACATATTCGCTCAGCACGCGCGCAGCAAGGCGGGACGTGCACAGGTGTCGCTCGCCCAGATGGAATACCTGCTCCCGCGACTGCGCGGCTGGGGTGAGTCGCTCAGCCGCCAGGCAGGTGGGCGTGCCGGCGGTGCCACCGGTGGCGTCGGCACCCGCGGCCCCGGCGAAACCAAGATCGAGACTGACCGTCGGCGTATTCGCGATCAGATGACGGTGCTGCGACGACAGCTCAAGGACATGCAGCGGGTACGCCGTACCCAGCGCGGTGCCCGCGAACGGGCCGGCACGCCCGGTGTCGCCTTGGCCGGCTACACAAACGCCGGCAAGTCCAGCCTGCTCAACCGTCTCACCGGGGCTGGGGTTCTGGTCGAGGACGCCCTCTTCGCCACCCTGGATCCGACGGTGCGCCGTCTGGAGTTGCCGAGTGGGCGCGAATGCACGATGGCCGACACCGTGGGCTTCGTGCGGCACCTGCCACACCACCTAGTGGAGGCCTTCCGGTCGACCTTGGAGGAGGTCACCGAAGCCGACCTGGTGCTGCACGTGGTGGATGGATCCGATCCTGAGCCCGAGGAGCAGATGTCGGCGGTGCGCGAGGTGCTCAGCGACATCGGTGCCGGGAATCTTCCCGAACTCATCGTTATCAACAAGGCCGACATAGCAGACCCGCTCCACCTGGCACGCCTTCGTCGGATGGAACCCGACGCCATCGTCGTGAGTGCGCACACGGGCGAAGGCGTCGAGGAGTTGCTGGCCGCGATCGACTCACGCCTGCCCCACCCGGAGGTCGAGATCATCGCGATGGTGCCCTACGACCGCGGTGATCTGGTGGCCCTGGTGCACGACCGTGGTGAGGTGATCTCGGCCGAGCACGTCGCCGAGGGCACCCGATTGCGTGCTCGGGTGCGACCCGATCTTGCGGCCCGCCTGGAGCAGTACGCCGACCCCGGTGGCACGGCGAGACCACCCGGTGAGTGACCTCGAGGAGGGGCTGCGCCTGGCGGCGGCTGCCCTCGGCAGTGAGCCGCGCGCGGGTCAGTTGCAGATGGCCCGCGCGGTCGCTGAAGCTCTTGAGGCCGGCGAGGCTCCACCGCGTTTGCTCGTGCAGGCCGGGACCGGCACCGGCAAATCCCTGGCCTATCTCGTGCCCGCCGCTCTGCACGCCGTCGCCACCGGCGAGGCTGTCGTGATCGCCACCGCCACCCTGGCGCTGCAAAAGCAGCTGGTCGACCGTGACCTGCCGGTGGTGGCCACGGCACTCGAACCGCTGCTCGGTCGCGAGGCGACGTATGCCGTACTCAAGGGTCGGCACAACTATGTGTGCCTCGAGCGGCTGCACCGCACCGAGCCCGGTGAAGATGAAGAGGCCGACGCGCTACTCGCCGTGCCGAAGTCGGCGTTGGCCCAGCAGGCGATGGCGGTGCGCGAATGGGCACTGGAGACCGAAACCGGTGACCGGGACGATTTCGGTGAGTCGATCGATCCGCGTGTGTGGCGTGGCTTCTCGGTGTCGCGGCGGGAGTGCATTGGCGAGACCAAGTGCCCGCACGGCACGGACTGCTTCACGGTGCGCCGGCGGGAGGTCGCGCAGCGCGCCGATCTGGTTGTCACCAATCACGCCATGCTCGCCATCGATGTGCTGGAAGGCATCCCACTGTTGCCCGAGCACGGCGCGATCATCATCGACGAGGCGCATGAGCTGGTGGATCGCACGACGCAGGCGCTGACCCGTGAACTGTCGGGCCGCGCGGTCGAGGTGGCGGCACAACGAGCCCGCACGGCGATCACCGACGAGGCGTACGCCGACCTGGTGGATGCCGGGAGCGCCGTGGACGCAGCCTTGGCGGCCGTCGCGGGACGCATGCGGGACCCCAGCCGGGACCTGACGTTGGCGTTGACGCAGGTACGAGATGCGGCGCGGGCGGCCAATGCTCAGATCGCCTCGGATACCGATGTCGACACGATGGCATCGCGACAGCGTGCTCGGGGAGCCCTTGACGAGGTCTTCGAAGTGGCCGGTCGGGTGCTGACGCTGGCCAGCAACGATGTGGCGTGGGTGGACGCGGGCGTCGTACGGATTGCCCCACTGTCGGTGTCGGCGCTGCTCGGCGATGCGCTGTTCGTCGAACGCTCGGTGATCCTCACCAGTGCGACGCTGAGTCTGGGCGGCGGACTCCAGGAGATGGC
>JAYNIC010000142.1:0-6095 GCA_038108715.1 Candidatus Nanopelagicales bacterium
CCCTGGAGCGATGCGGCCATCAGCGGCTGGATCCTCGATCCGGACCGCAAGAAGATGAGCAAGTCCAAGGGCAACGTGGTAACTCCCATGGGTCTGCTGGATGAGCATGGCTCCGATGCGGTTCGCTACTGGGCGGCCAGCGGACGCCCGGGAACCGACACAGCGTTTGACGTCGGCCAGATGAAGATCGGGCGACGTCTGGAGATCAAGATCCTCAACGCATCGAAGTTCGTGCTCGGATTTGACCCGGTGGCTGATGCGGCCGCCGTGACCGAGCCGCTGGACCGGGCGATGCTGGCCGAGCTGGCCGACACGGTCCGCCTGGCCACCGAGGCGTTCGAGCAGTACAACTACACCCGCGCACTGGAGTTAGCAGAGACCTTCTTCTGGTCGTTCACTGACGATCACGTGGAGTTGGTCAAGGAGCGCGCGTACGGCGGGCAGGGCGAGCAGGCAGCTGACTCTGCTAAGGCGGCACTCGCGATCGCACTCGACGTGCAACTGAGACTCTTTGCTCCCTTCCTCCCCTTCGTGACCGAGGAGGTGTGGTCGTGGTGGCAGGAGGGATCGGTGCATCGGCAGACGTGGCCCTCCGCTGACGAGTTGACGCTGGTCGCCGCCGATGCCGACCGGCAGACCGTGGCCGATCTGGCGATCGCGCTGTCCGGTGTGCGCAAGGCCAAGAGCGAGGCCAAAGTATCCATGCGCGCCGACGTGTCGGTCGCTGTCGTGCGCGGTCCGGCTGAGGCACTGTCACGGATCGAAACTGCGGGGGCTGACCTCAAGGCAGCCGGACGGATCGCGGACCTCGCGTTTGAACCGAGCGAGGGCCCCATCGAGGTCGCCGTCACACTGGCGCCCGACCTCGGCTGAGCACGCGGGTTAGCCTTTGCGGGCGTTGTGCCGGACGCTCCACTCGGCTGCGGCGGCCTCATAGTCGCCCTCCACCTCGCCGAGTTCCCAAACGCGAGCGAAGCCATCGAGCGGATCCTCGACGGTCATCTCCACCGCACGCGGTCGACCAGCTAAGAACGCACGGACGTTCGCGGTCACGGTGTCGACGTACGTTGCCGCCACCTCGGCCCACTCGTCATCGGAGTAAGGATCGCGGCGAGAGATGATGCCGAAACCGAACGCGCGCAGAATGGAGATTCGCCCGCGATGTCGCTCGCGGAAACTGTCGATGACCGCCTCCCGATCTCGCGTCAGGTGCACGTAGACCGGGTCGTCGCCAAATCGTTCGCCAAGCGGCCCGAGCATCCAGGTCAATCGATTGTCGGCTTCGGCGTGCCAGTCGGCGTAGTCAAGCCTGGCCGCCCCCAAGAGAGCCGCCCGGGATTCGTGGCCACTGGTGTAGTTGGTCCCGTGCTCAAGGGCGCGAGTGAAGGTCGTGGTACCTGATCGGCCGGTGCCGAGACAGAAGATCCGCATCTGCGGGTTATGCGGATTCCTTGCGCGCCCGGCGCTTGGGAGTCTCCACCTCAATCGGCACCAGGGTCGGCAGGACGTTGTCGCGAACCGTTTCCTCGGTCACGACAACCCGAGCGACATCGGTCCGGCTCGGAACGTCGTACATGACGTTGAGCAGAACCTCTTCAAGGATCGCGCGAAGGCCGCGAGCACCCGTGCCGCGCTTGAGTGCCTGATCGGCTACCTCGTCCAGGGCGCCGTCGGTGAACTCCAACTCGATGTTGTCGAGCTCGAACAACCGCTGATACTGCTTGACGAGCGCATTGCGCGGCTCGGTCAGGACCTGGACCAGCGCCTCGCGATCAAGCGACGTCACGGAGGTGAAAACGGGCAGACGTCCGATGAACTCGGGAATCATGCCGAACTTCAACATGTCCTCAGGCATGACGTGGCTGAAGATGTCGTCATCGTGGGCCTCAGCCGGCGCCTCGCCATCGGCGTGAGAGACCAGGTCAAACGTGAAGCCGACGCGCTTCTTGCCGATGCGCTGCTCGATGATGGAGTCCAGTCCCGCGAATGCCCCACCCACGATGAAGAGCACGTTGGTCGTGTCGATCTGGATGAACTCCTGGTGGGGGTGCTTGCGGCCGCCCTGCGGAGGCACCGATGCGGTCGTGCCTTCGTGGATCTTCAAGAGGGCTTGCTGAACACCCTCGCCCGAGACGTCACGGGTGATGGACGGGTTCTCACTCTTGCGGGCGACCTTGTCGATCTCATCGATGTAGATGATGCCCGTCTCGGCACGCTTGACGTCGTAGTCGGCCGCCTGGATGAGCTTGAGCAAAATGTTCTCGACATCTTCACCGACGTAGCCGGCTTCGGTCAGGGCGGTGGCGTCGGCGATGGCGAATGGAACATTGAGCATGCGCGCCAGCGTCTGGGCAAGCAGAGTCTTGCCGGACCCGGTCGGCCCCAGCAGCAAGATGTTGGACTTGGCGAGCTCGACGGACTCCTCCCGGCTACGTGTGTTCGCGCCTGCCTGGACACGCTTGTAGTGGTTGTACACCGCGACCGACAGGGCCTTCTTGGCCACTTCTTGGCCGATCACGTAGTTGTCGAGGAACTCGTAGATCTCGCGTGGCTTGGGAAGCTCTTCGAAGGGGACATCGCTGGTCTCGCTCAGTTCCTCTTCGATGATCTCGTTGCATAGGTCAATGCACTCATCGCAGATGTAAACGCCGGGACCGGCAATCAGCTTCTTGACCTGCTTCTGGCTCTTGCCGCAGAACGAGCACTTGAGCAGGTCGCCCCCGTCGCCAATTCGAGCCACGTCGCACTCCCTTGCACTGAGCGGCCCTTCAGCCGACCGTCGAACTCGTCCCTGACGTCCGACGGTACCCCGAGCAGGCCACCGAGGGGCGGGATTGGCGCTCCGGCGCGTTCAGCCGTGAGCGCAACCCCTAGGACGCCGCGAGTACCTTGCGGGAGGCAATGACTTGATCGATGATGCCGTACTCCTTGGCCGCATCGGCGGTGAGGATGCGATCGCGCTCGATGTCCTTCTCGATCTGCTCCTTGTCGCGACCGGTGTGCTGGGACAGGATCGTCTCCATCTCTTCGCGCATACGCAGGATCTCGTTGGCCTGGATCTCAACATCGGACGCCTGGCCCCCACCCTCGGTGTAGGGCTGATGGATGAGGATGCGTGAGTGGGGCAGCGCGAAACGCTTGCCCGGCGTACCCGCGGCGAGCAGCACGGCGGCCGCGGATGCCGCCTGGCCGAGGCAGACCGTCTGGACCTGCGGCTTGACGAACTGCATGGTGTCGTAGATGGCTGTCATCGCGGTGTAGGAGCCGCCGGGTGAGTTGATGTAGATCTGGATGTCACGATCGGGGTCCATCGACTCCAGGCACAGCAACTGGGCCATGACGTCATCGGCCGAGGCATCGTCGATCTGGACGCCGAGGAAGATGATGCGCTCCTCGAAGAGCTTGGTGTAAGGGTTGTGCACGCGCTCGCCATTGGCGACGCGCTCGCGGAACTCGGGGATGATGTAGCGCGCGGAGGGCAGGTGAAGGCCGGACTGCGTCGTCATGTGATCTCCTCGAAATTGGGTGTCCTCAATCACGAGGAGGCCCCGGGGGCGTCGGCTGCGGTGGAGTAGACGTGGTCGATTAGGCGGTAGTCGCGGGCCTCTTCGGCCGTGAACCAGCGGTCGCGATCGGAGTCGGCCTCGATCTCCTCGATGGTGTGGCCGGAATGCTCGGCGATGAGTTGCGCCATGCGCTTCTTGATGAAGAGCATCTGCTCAGCCTGGATCTTGATGTCCGACGCCGTGCCGCCGATGCCGCCGAGCGGCTGATGCATCATGATCCGCGTGTTCGGAGTGGCGTAGCGCTTGCCCGGAGAGCCGGCGCAGAGCAGGAACTGGCCCATGGATGCGGCGAGGCCCATCGCGATCGTCGTGACGTCATTCGGGATCAACTGCATGGTGTCGTAGATGACCATGCCCGCGGTGATCGACCCACCGGGAGAGTTGATGTACAACGTGATGTCCTTGTCGGGATCCTCAGCAGCGAGCACCTGCAGCTGCTTGGCGATGCGATTGGAGTTCTCGTCGCGCACCTCTCCCTCGAGCCACACGATGCGCTCCCGCAGGAGGCGCTCATCGAGCATGTCGCCGAAGCCAGCCATGCCGGGAGCTCCGGTCCGTAGATCGATGGACGTGCCCACGCCGATCTCCTCTCACCCGACCCGGTGGCCGGCACACCTGACCCTAACGCGGGAGGCATCCGGACTAATCCCGGCCCGGTGGCTGTTCGCCCTGGGCTCAATGCCGATGCGACCGAAGCGCCTCGGCGACTGCTGGGCCTATTCGGGAAGTTCGATGGCTCGCGCCTGCTCGTCGATCGCCTCGAGATCGACCGGTCGCCCGGAGGCATCGACGACACGGGCCTTGCTGGTCACGATAGCCAGGGCCTTGCCACGACGGATGTCAGAGATCGCCATGGGCAATTGGTCGGCCTGAACCAGAGCCTGGGCGAAGGCATCGGGCGACATGCCATAGCGCGGAGCGTTCTGAACAAGCCAGGCGGAAAGTTCGGACTCACCGACGGCGACTTCCTCGGCCTCGGCGATCTTGTCGAGCAGCAGTCGGCTGCGAAGACCGTCACGGGCCTCCTTCTCGACCTCAGCCCGATGCTCATCGTCTCCGCCGTGGCCATCGGCGAAGTGCTCTTCGACCTCGGCCTGTACGGCACCCTCGGGAACCGGGAAGTCGGCGAGTTCTAGCAGCGCGCCGTGCACCTTGCCACGCGCCTGCATCCCCTGCTCCAACACACGCACGCGGCCCAGTCGGGTGCGGATGTCCTCGCGCAACTCATCGATCGTGTCGAACTCCGACGCCATCTGAGCAAAATCGTCGTCGGCCTCGGGCAGCACGCGCTCGCGGATCGCCGAGGTGGTCACGGTCACGGTGAGCGCCTGACCGACGAAGTCGCCGGCCTCGGGGGTGAACTCGAAGGTCCGCGTCTCGCCGGCGGTGGAGCCGCGCACGGCGTCATCGAAGCCGGGCAGCATGCCGTCAGTGCCGAGTTCATAGGACAGGGCGTTGCCGCTGAGGTCCTCGATCGACTCACCCGAGGCATCGGCGCCCGAGAGATCAACGAGCAGGACGTCGCCGTCCTCGGCGGCACGCTCGACGGGGGTGAGGGTGGCGAAGCGACCGCGCAGACCCTCCAGTTGCTCCTCGACGTGCTCATCGGTCACCTCGGCGTCATCGACCTCGACAACCAACCCGTCGTACGCGGGGAGATCGAACTCGGGGCGAATATCGACCTCGGCAGTGAAGGTGAGCGCCTCTCCGTCAGCGATCTCAGTGATGTCAACCTCGGGACGACCGAGCGGCACGACATCGTTCTCGCGCAGGGCATCGGTGTAGGCCTGCGGCAGCATCGCGTTGACGGCCTCCTCGAGGACAGCGCCGCGACCCACGCGCTGATCGATCACCCGGGAGGGGACCTTGCCCTTGCGGAAGCCCGGGATGGTGATCTGCTGGGCGATGGTCTTGTACGCCGCATCCAGGCTGGGGGCGAGCTCGTCGAAGGGCACCTCGACGGTGAGCTTGACCCGGGTAGGGCTGAGGGTCTCGACGGTGCTCTTCACGGTTTGCTCCTGCGGATTGGGGTCGAAAGGTCGCGCCAGCCTACTTGCTCGCCTCGTTGGCTCGCCGCGCAGACCATGCGGCGGTCCCCAGGGACGCACTTGTCGGGGTACCCGGATTTGAACCGGGGGCCTCCTGCTCCCAAAGCAGGCGCGCTACCAAGCTGCGCCACACCCCGCCACCCGCCACAGCGAGCCGGTCAAGTCTAGGGGTCCCCCCGCCCCGGTCACCTAGCCTGGGGGCCATGCGGTCCGAAGCAACCAGTGTCGAGGACTATCTCGCGAGCCTGCCGGAAGACCGCCAGCAGGCGATGGCCGACGTACGCCGCACCATTGTGGACCATCTCCCCATCGGCCTCGAGGAGACAATGGCTTGGGGAATGATCGCCTACGTCGTTCCCCTGGCGACTTTCGCCCACACCTACAACGGCCAGCCACTCCTGCACACGGCGCTGGCCAGCCAGAAGAACTACATGTCCTTGTACCTCAACTGCATCTACGGTGACGAGCGGATCCGGGAGAA
>JAYNIC010000143.1:0-2655 GCA_038108715.1 Candidatus Nanopelagicales bacterium
AGATGGCTGGCGCCCTCAGCCAGACCGGTACGACCGCGATCTTCATCAACCAGCTGCGGGAGAAGATCGGTGTCATGTTCGGCTCTCCGGAAACCACGACCGGTGGCAAGGCGCTGAAGTTCTACTCTTCCGTGCGCTTGGACGTCCGTCGTATTGAGACGCTCAAGGGCGGGACCGAGGCGGTCGGCAACCGCACGCGCATCAAGGTCGTCAAGAACAAGATGGCACCGCCGTTCAAGCAGGCCGAGTTCGACATCATGTACGGCGAGGGCATCTCCCGTGAAGGCAGTCTGCTCGACCTGGGCGTTGACGCAGGGATCGTCAACAAGTCCGGAGCCTGGTACACCTACGAGGGCGACCAACTTGGTCAGGGCAAAGAAAACTCGCGCGCGTTCCTGCGCGATAACCCCGACCTCGCCAACGAGATCGAGAAGCGCATCCTGGAGACCTACGGCATCGGCGCCAAGATGGATGAGCCAGCCGCAGATCTCGATGCGCCGATCGATGTCGTGCCCATCGACTAGGGGCGCTCGGTCGTCGAAGCCTCTGTGAGTTGCGCATGAGTACTGCTTTCGATGCTCCACCCGCAGGCCCGGATGACATCGAGTCCGATCCGGAGAACGTTGCACGTTTGATCGTTCTTCGCCGTCTCGATGCTCAACCGCGTACGCGGGTGGAGCTCGAGCGGTATCTGACCACCAAGGGAATTCCCGAGGACGTCACCGCCAAGGTGCTCGATCGATTCACCGAAGTCGGTCTCATCGATGATCGGGCCTACGCCGAAGGGTGGGTGCGTTCACGTCATGGCTCGCGTGGCCTTGGTCGTCGCGCGGTGGCGCAGGAGCTGCGACGCAAGGGAGTCGCGGAGGATGTGATCGCCGAGGCGCTCGACCCTATCGACGAAGAGATGGAGCGATCGCGCGCTCGAGAACTTGCCGAATCCCGCTTCCCCCAGGTGGTCGGTTTGCCGTATCCGACACAGGTGCGGCGCTTGATGGGCGCCCTGACGCGCCGGGGCTACGATGTGGGGCTGGCCTCGGCCGTCGTCCGAGACGTCATCACGGAGGCCGAGCAGGACGCAGCGGGGTGCTAGTCGGGCGAACCGGGAGTCGTCTGACGGACGGCCTCATCGAGCCACGGGCCCAGACTCTTGGTCATGGAGTTCGCCAGTCGGCCCATGAGACCGGTCAGGGTGGCCAGTTCATCGGCGTCGAAGACCTCCGCAGCGTGGGTGAGGTAGCCGATCCGTAGGCCCTGGACGAAGTCGACCACCTGTGAGCCCAGGGCAGTGAGTTGGACGGTCACCCGGCGGCCATCCTGCGGGTCCGATCCTCGCTGCACGAGACCCTCGTCCTCGGCTTCCTGCACCAGCCGGCTCACCGTCGAGCGCTCGAGGTGCAGCGTGGTGGCAAGCTCGGTGATGGTGACCTGACCGGCCCGCTCCAACTCGCGCAGGGCTTCGCACGCCAACACCTTGGACAGGTCCACCGGACGCCCGAGGGCGGGCATAGGCACCGCCGAGGTCGGGGGGCGCAAAACCACCCGCCGCATCTCCTGCATCGCGTGGTCGAGCCCAGCGATCTGCACGGCCCGTCCCGCCTCATTTGCGTGTGCCACACAACTAACGTAGCGTGACTGTCAACCGCTGACCAGTTCATCACGACCGAATAAGGGGAAGTCATGGGGGCGCTCTCGCGCTGGGCCGTACGTCGACCGATCTGGGCACTCATCGCCTGGTTCATCGCTTTCGTGGCGGTGGTGGGCATGGGAGTGCGTTTCGGCGGTGAGCTCAACGACTCCTTCGAACTTCCCGATACCGAGTCCAAGATCGCCACCGATTTGTTGATTTCCAGCGGTACCGACACCAGCCGCCTGGACGGCGGCGCCACCATCGTGTGGTCGCCCGAAGCCGGTAGCGCGGTGGAGCCTGCGGTCGCTGAGCGAGTCGTCCCCGTCTTGACCGCCATCTCCGAGCTCGACTCGGTCACCTGCGTGACCAACCCGCTTGACCCACAGGGTGGTCCACTCGGCCGGGATTGCCCGACGGGTGGAGGCCTTGACCCTGCAGCGTTGTCAGCGCTGACACCCGAGGAGCAGCAGATCCTCGCCGCGCAGTTCTCGACAATCAGTCCCGATGGTCGCGTGGCCTACGCGACTGTCTCTTTCGCCACCACGGCCGATGGCTCGCTCGATGTCTCCACCGCGGACGCCAAGGCCATTCTCGACGAAGTGAAGACGTTGAATTCCGACGGACTACGTGCGGGTGCTCAGGGACAGGTGCTGGAGTTCGCCGGTCAGGAACCCCCGAGCAGTGAGGCGATCGGCCTCCTGGTCGCCATCGTCATTCTGCTCATAGCATTTGGTGCGGTGGTGGCGGCCGGCCTGCCCATCGTCGTTGCTGTTCTTGGTCTGGCGATGGGCCAGATGGGTGTCCTCATCACCGCGAACTTCCTTGATGTTGCTACGTTCGCCCCGACCCTTGCGGCGATGATCGGCCTGGGTGTGGGCATCGACTACGCGCTCTTCGTCATGAACCGCTACCGGCAGGGACTGCTGCACGGCCACACGCCAAAGGAGGCTGCGCTGGAGGCGGTGCAGACCGCCGGACGAGCGGTGGTCTTCGCCGGCAGCACGGTCATCATTGCGCTCCTCGGA
>JAYNIC010000143.1:2665-6085 GCA_038108715.1 Candidatus Nanopelagicales bacterium
GTCATGCTGTCTGCGCTGTGGCTGTTGCCGGCACTGCTGAGCCTGCTGGGCAACAAGGCCCTCGCGCTGCGCTTGCCGTGGGGCAAGAAACCGGGCGCCCTCATTGGGCATCCCGAGGGCAAGCGCTGGGCCCACTACGGACGCTTCCTGCAGAGGCGACCGATCATTCCCGCCCTGCTGGCCCTCGCGTTCGTCGTCCTGCTGGCGCTGCCGGCATTCGGGCTGCGCCAGGGCTTCGCCGACGACTCCGGCAAGCCGGAGGGTTCCTCGGCTCGGATCGCCTACGACCTGCGCGCGGAGGGCTTCGGCCCGGGGGTGAACGGTCCCTTCCTGGTCGTGGCCGACCTGTCCGAGGCGACGAGCCCGGATGCCTACGCTCAGGTCATTGCCGGGCTGTCCCAAACCGAGGGCGTGGCCGGAACCTCGCCCAGCCTGGAGTCCCTGCCGATCTTCGCCAAACTGTCGCAGGGCGGCGGTTCGGGTGCTTCACAGCAGACGGTTCAGGCGATCGCCGTCTACCCGACCACGGCGCCACAGGATGAGGCGACGGCCGAACTTCTGGAGCGGCTGCGGGTCGAAACCGATCCGGCGATCGAGCAGGCCACCGGTGTGAAGTTGTACGTGGGTGGCACTCAGGCGATCACCAGCGACTTCACCACGGTCCTCGGTGACGCACTACCGGTCTTCCTGCTGATCGTGGTGGGCCTTGGCTTCTTGGCGCTGGTGCTGCTCTTCCACTCGCTGGTCGTGCCGCTCACCGCCGCGCTGACGAGCCTGCTGTCCTTCGCCGCGGCAATGGGCATCACCGTGGCCGTGTTCCAATGGGGCTGGCTGGCCGGTCCGCTGGGTGTGGTGAGCACCGGGCCAATCTTCCCCTTCTTACCGATCATGGTCTTCGCGATCCTGTTCGGCCTGTCGATGGACTACCAGGTCTTCCTGGTCTCGCGCATGCAGGAAGAGTGGGCGCACACCGGCGACAACAAGGCTGCCGTGCGACGCGGCCTCGCCGGGTCGGGGCGCGTCGTGGTCATCGCCGCGGCCATCATGTCGAGCGTGTTCCTCGCCTTCGTGCCCAGCACGAATAGCACGATCAAGCTCTTTGGTCTTGCGCTGGCGTCTGCCGTGCTCATCGACGCGTTTATCGTCCGACTCATCCTTGTACCGTCACTCATGTCGATGCTTGGCAAGGCGAACTGGTGGTTGCCGGCCTGGCTGGACAAGGTCCTGCCCACCATCAATGTCGAGGGTGGCGAGGACGAGATCGAGGACGACGAGCCCGATGCCGTTGGCGAGCGCGAGACTGCCGGAGTGTGACCCGTACCCTGTATCCGTGACCCGGACGTTCCAGGTGCGCACCTACGGGTGCCAGATGAACGCCCACGACTCTGAACGCATCTCCGGTGTGCTCGAAGCCGCGGGCTACGCCCCCGTGAGCGAGGGCGAGCAGGCCGACGTCGTCGTGTTCAACACCTGCGCCGTACGGGAGAACGCCGACAACCGTCTTTACGGCAACCTCGGTCACCTGGCGCCGATCAAGACTGAGCGTCCTGGGATGCAGATCGCCGTCGGCGGTTGCATGGCCCAGAAGGATCGTGGCGAGGTCGTGCGGCGCGCACCGTGGGTGGATGTCGTTTTCGGCACGCACAATCTCGGTTCGCTACCGGCCTTGCTTGACCGCGCACGAGTCGCCGAGGAGGCACAGGTTGAGATCCTGGAGAGTCTCGAGGTGTTCCCCTCGACCCTGCCGACGCGCCGCGAATCGGCGTACGCCGCCTGGGTGTCCATCAGCGTCGGATGCAACAACACGTGCACCTTCTGCATCGTGCCCGCATTGCGCGGCAAGGAAAAGGATCGCCGTCCGGGCGACATCCTCGCGGAGATCGAGGCGCTCGTCGCTGAGGGCGTCATAGAGATCACGCTCCTCGGCCAGAACGTCAATGCCTACGGCGTGGAGTTCGGTGACCGGGGCGCCTTTGCGGATCTGCTGCGGGCATGCGGTGACGTCGAGGGACTGAAGCGGGTTCGATTCACCAGCCCGCATCCCCGCGACTTCACCGACGATGTGATTGCCGCGATGGCAGAGACTCCCAATGTCATGCCGCAATTGCACATGCCGCTGCAGTCGGGTTCTGATCGCGTACTGCAAGCCATGCGCCGCTCCTACCGCGCCGAACGCTACCTGGGAATCATCGATCGGGTTCGTACGGCGATGCCCGATGCGGCCATCACGACCGACATCATCGTGGGTTTTCCCGGCGAGACCGAGGAGGACTTCCAGGCGACCCTCGACGTGGTGCGCGCGTCGCGCTTCTCCAGTGCCTTCACGTTCCAGTACTCCCCGCGTCCCGGCACACCGGCAGCGACGATGGACGATCAGATTCCCAAGCACGTCGTCCAGGATCGTTACAACCGGCTCATCTCGGTCGTCGAGGAGATCGCCTGGTCGGAGAATCAGCGTCTCGAGGGCCAGACTGTCGAGGTCCTCGTCGCCGAAGGAGAGGGCCGCAAGGACGACGCCACCGCGCGCATCTCCGGCCGTGCCGCGGACAACCGTCTGGTGCATGTGCTGCCCGATCCTTCGCTGCCCATCCCGCGACCGGGTGATCTGGTGACCGCGGAGGTCACCTACGCCGCACCGCACCACCTGGTGGCCGATCGCATGATTGATGTGCGCCAAACCCGGGCAGGGGATGC
Organism: Candidatus Nanopelagicales bacterium; assembly: GCA_038108715.1. Taxonomy (GTDB): domain Bacteria; phylum Actinomycetota; class Actinomycetes; order S36-B12; family S36-B12; genus Mxb001. The sequence continues at coordinate 5,360 of JAYNIC010000143.1, forward strand.
CTGGCAGTCACGCACCCAGGCCGTCGATACCCCCGGGGTTGCCCTGCCCATGCCCACGATCCCTGCCAGGTGATCGCGCTCATGCCTCGCAAGGCGCGCCCTGGGGTTCGATGCCTGACCGGCGCGACGACATGATCGTCGCACTCGTTGGCCCGACGGCTGTCGGCAAGTCGGACTTGGCCATCGCGCTGGCGCAACGGGTGGATGCCGAGATCGTGAGCGCGGACTCGATGCAGGTCTACGTGGGAATGGATATCGGCACCGCGAAGGTGCCGCCGGCTGAGCGGGGCGGCGTGGCACACCACATGATCGACGTCTGGTCTCCCGACCACGATGTGAGCGTCGTCGAATTCCGTGACCGAGCGCGTGCGCGCGTGCGGGAGATCGAACAGCGTGGGGGTTCGGTGATCGTGGTGGGCGGCTCGTGGCTCTATGTGCAGGCGATTCTGGATGAGATGGACTTTCCCGGCACCGATCCGCAGATCCGCGCGCGGCTAGAAGCCGACCTGCTCGAGGTGGGGGCAGCGCAGATGCATGCACGTCTGGCTGAGCTTGATGCGGCTGCCGCCGATGCCATCCTGCCAACCAACGGTCGACGAATCGTGCGGGCGCTGGAGGTCGTCGAACTGCGCGGTTCTTTCACCGCGCGCCTCCCGGAGCCCAGGCCGTGGCGCGCGACGCACTGGATCGGAATGTCCTGCGATCGCCTGGTGCTTGATGCGCGCA
>JAYNIC010000144.1:0-2974 GCA_038108715.1 Candidatus Nanopelagicales bacterium
CGTACGTCCGGGGCTGACCATCACTTCGACCGGCTCTGCCCAACTGATGGTCGATGACCAGGTTCTGCAAGAGGTGCCGTGGACGCCGGGTGGGGCGACGACCGTGGCGGTCACCGACACGAAGGCCTACTCGGGCACGCAGTCGCTCACCCTGCTGAACTACACGCAGGGCTCGCAGGTGGAGTACACCTTCGACGAGCCACCAGGCAATGGCTCGACGGTTACCGCGACGGCCTGGAATTGCATATCCAGGAACAGTCCGGCACCTCGAAGAGCAGTTTCACGGCCAACGGCACCTGGCAGCAGGTGACCGTTCAGCGAAAGATGCAAGGTGGCACCGATGACCTGGTCATCGCCGTCCAGACGAATGGCGGACAGCAGGCAGCGATCTACGTCGATGACGTCAGCGTGACGGTGTCCGGGACGAACTCCAGTGAGGCCGTCGTCGGCGCGCCACCGGCGCCGCCCGGGTGGACTGCCACCCAAACATGCAGTGGCGTGGCGACTGATGACACTGCGGTGGTCTCCACGTCTGCCGTCAATGCCCACAGCGGTAGCGGGTCGATGATGATCGCACCTGGTTCGGGCTGCACCCTGACCAACACCTGGGTCACCGACGACACACCCAGCATTGGCGCAACGTGGAACTCGACCGTGTGGCTGCTGGGTAGTGCGTCCGGCATCAGTGCCACGGTGACGCTGAGCAGCGGCGCGAACTCGGCGAAGAAGACCGTGAACCTGACGTCGGCGTACCAGGCGGTCTCGCTGTCGCTGCCGATCACGGGCACGCCTGGACCGCTGCAACTCTCAGTGGCGACCTCCGGGGCAACGGTCTACGTCGACGATGTGTCCATAGTCCAGACGGGGCTGTCCCTGGTAGACGGCTGGACTGAGAGCACCACCGGCAGTTACGTAGGCGTCTTCGGTGTCGATAACTCGGCGGTGGCGTACGACGGCTCTGGCTACCTCTACCTGACAAACACCGGCACGTCGACGTCGAACGTCTACTTGGATGACGACAGTTACACCGCCGTCGTGGGAACCGCTCACGAGATGTCCTTCTGGTACCAGTCCCTGGCCGGATCGGGGAACGGACAAGCCCTGTTGCAGACGTTGGATGCCTCCGGCAATGTGCTCGATAGCTATTCGGTGCCGTTCTCGGCCGCACCGACGTCGGCCTGGCAGTTCGTCTACCTCTCCCTGCCGATCACCAAGTCGACCGCGGTGACGTTGCGCACGCAGATCGGTCTACCCGGTGGCGCCACCTTGGCTGTTGACGATGTCGAGAGCCGCGATGTCAACAGTTGGTCGGCGTGGCAACCCGCTGGCGGCAAGGCGTCCATCACCATCATCGACGAGGTGAGTGATGCAGCCGACGGCATGAACTACCTGCGTACGACCACGTCGGCGGCGGGCGGTGGCATGGGGGACACCATCACCGTCGACACGGACGGCGACGCGATCGCTGTGACCGCAGGCGAGACCTACCAGATGAAGGCATACGTGCGGTCCACCTCCGGAGCCAACATCGGTGGCACCATGTCGCTGGCTACGGGTGCCGGCGATCGGGCGAGCGTGAACTTCACGGCGAACGCCGACTGGTCGCCGGTCGAGTTGGAGCTCACCGCCACGCAGTCGGCCTCGTCGTTGACGCCGCAGATCATCCTGGCCGCACCGGGCCAACTGGACATCGACGAGCTCACGCTTATCCCGGTACTCATCGAGCAGAGCGATCCCTGGTCACCGCTGGGCGGCGGCGTCCAGTGGCAGGTCGTCGAGGATCCGGCGAACGCGCATGACAGCAGCTACGGCGTCATGGAGTTCACCGCGTCGACGCCCAATACCGGCGTCCAGCACGCGGTGGACCAGTCGAGCAATGTGGGCGATGAGTTCAGCGTCAACGCCTGGGTGCGTTCCTCATCTTCCGCAACGCCGGTGTCCGGGGTCGTCCAGGTCACCACCTCGGGCGGCACCAACGAGGTGTGGAAGCAAGGCTTCACCGCCACCGACACCTGGACGAGTGTCAGCATCCCGATCACCGTCGCCCAGTCCGGGCATTCAAGCTTTACGGTCGCGGTGATTTCGTCCACGACCAACGTGATGCTCTATGTCGACGACGTCACGATGCAGCAGAACCTCTGGACCGCCTCAGCGGGCACCACACAGACCATCGTCTATGACGGCGGTTCGGCGCAGTCGGGCACCAGCTACATGGAGTTGAGCTACACCGGCTCCGGGTCGGGTTCGACGTACTACGACATGCCCGCCAGTGACGACATCAACAATGTGTATGCCGCAGGTACCACGTGGGTCGTGACGGCATACCTCAAGTCGAGTTCGACGTCGGCGCTGGCGAGTGGGCAGTTGTCACTGGGCGATCCCTCTTCAACGGCCGCGTCGCAGGCCTTTAGCGTCGGAGACGAGTGGACTGCGGTGACCGCGTCCTACACCGTGGGTTCCTCCGACCTCGACGACCTGCGCGTGCGGATCTACGCCTCAGGCTCTTCGGTGCCGGTCGATGTGGACTCCATCAGCATCTCGGACGGTACGCCGCCACCGGATGGCATTACGACTCCGCTGCCGCATCCGGATTCGGGATACATCTACCTGTGGGATGAGGCCTTCGGGATTCCCGGTGCCCACCTGTGGGCGGCGAGCGCCCAGGTTGACTTCAGCGATGGCCTACCCGGTCTTGGCGTGAGCGCCACGCTCTATCAGGATCCAACGAAGATGTCGTCGATCATGATGGGCACCGACTGGCTCAAGGGCGACATGGCGGTCAACTTCAGCGAGTCCGACCCCTGCTTCCTCTTCGACTTTGACACCACGGGTGACTCGGGGATCTCAGTCGGTGGTGGCGTCTTCACGGCGACTGACTTCTCCATCGACTTCGCACCGCAGGGCTGTGAGGTGGGGTCCTACACGCTGACGCAGGGGGCGGCGATCAGCTTCGATGGTTCGCTGGGCGACGCCG
>JAYNIC010000144.1:2984-4728 GCA_038108715.1 Candidatus Nanopelagicales bacterium
ACTCAGCATCTACGTCTCGTCCACGGATGACTCGATCAGTCTGGTAAGCGACATGGTGCTCGACGCGGGGACCTTCGACGGCTCATACGACCTCACTGTCAATGAGGACGAGTTGCAGATGGATGGCGATGTGTCGCTCACCGACTGGAGCTTCGCCGGTGGCGGTTTTGATGTCCAGGAGTTCGACTTCGACATGTCGATGACGGTGCCCTTCGGTGCCGACACCTGTGGCAGCTTCTCTTCCGACACCAGCGGCGTCATGGAGATGGCGTCGAAGACGTCTTTGAGCTTTACCGGCGATATCGCTATCGACTGCGGTGAGTTGAAGACGTTGGTGCTGGAATACGACTACAGCCACGGGGGCATCAGTCAGACCTTCGAGTTGCAGTACGACTCCGACAGCGGGGAACTTGCCGGTGGCGTGAGCTTCACCTTCAACCGCAGCACCTCATGGAAGTTCTGGTTCCACCGGTTCAACCGACACCCGTACTTCAACATCTCGCTGGACTACTCCATGGACGTCAACGACCCGGCGAGCACGCTGGAGGCGACGCTCAGCGGGACGGTGAGCGTGTCCGGGGGTAGCGGTGAGATCAGTTGCACCATCGTGGCCGGGTCCGGCACCGACTGGGCTGACGATCAGTGCAGCCTGGAAGTCGACATCAATGTGGGCGGTGGCCACACCTACAAGGCCAGTTGGTAGGGCGTACCCTCACGCCATGCCGTGACAGCCCCCTGGATTTGTGAGACTGTGTCCCACATGGGGGTCCAGGCGGTTTCACGTTCGCATCGCGCCCTGTCGGCGACGATCGGGATGGTGCTGGGATTGGGGCTGCTCGCGGCCCCCTGGGGTCAGGCGGCGAGTTCGAGGTCAACCCATGGCGAAGACCTTTCGCCTGTGGATATGTCGTGGCTTGATCCGCCGCCTGCCTTGGGGATGCCCGCCGCGGATGAGGGCCCGTCCACTGTGTTCTCGCCCGCGGCTAAGGCGCATCGGATCGATGAGTGGGGAACACACTTCGCTGGAGTCCCGGTCTGCGACAAGAGTGATGATCTCGATTGCATCGAGAGTGTGCGGGTCAAGACCGGTGGAAAGTGGGTGGCGGCAAAACTGACTGAGGTGGTGTGGACACGGCATAGGGATCCCATGCGCGGACTCATGGAATCGGTTGAGTCGAGTTGGATCTATGAATCGGCCACTGAAGGAGAAGTGCCCATTAGGGTGGACTCCACAATCCAGCCTAGGGGTGCAACCTTCGGCGGGAAGCCTGCCGTTGACCACGGGCTTTTCGTGAATATCCTTCGGCTACCTGATGACCAGCATCGAATCCCCAAGCTAGAGGACTTGGACTGTTCGCTTGGTGTTTACGACCGATGCCTACTTAATCTCCAGTTACCGTCCAGAGATTACTTCGAGGTGACCGTCCGAACGAGTTGGTTGCGCAACAATGGTGTCGCCATAATGGGTAAAGACCCGAACATTGTGGAAAGGCCGATTCGCGGAGGGACTCAATGGAACCTAGCGGCCTTCCAAGCGTTGCGGTCGTATCCGCGAAAGGGGCAGTGGAGTGACCCCACCATGCCGGCCCTTGGCTGGATGCCTGAATTGGGGTTCATCGTCAACAACGCCGGAGACAGTGCGGAAGACTCGGCGTGGGATCCACGTTGCGCGGAGTTTGGGGCTCCGTGGTCAGTCGGTGGTGCGGGACGAAATCGCTCCTACCACACGATCCTTGGCGACTGA
>JAYNIC010000144.1:4738-6077 GCA_038108715.1 Candidatus Nanopelagicales bacterium
GTGGTGCGGGACGACTTCATTGGGTGAAATCCAAGCGAACGTTCGACTTTGAGTTGCACGCCCCGCACCTCGACCCATTCGGGCAGCCACTGAAAGGTGACTTCACCGCAGAAATACCCATCGCTTGGCTTCGCTGCTTCGCTGGAAAGAGCGTCAAGCCCGCCTACCTGTCCGTGTCCGTGGTGGACGAGGGCGGCGAGGAGCAGGCCGCAACTACTTCGATTCGTGTGCGCAAGGACACCGTGTTTGCCAGGGCCACGGGTTTCCACTTCAGCAGTCCGACGATTCAAGTCAGCACCCAGCGGAAGAAGAAGTAGATCGATTGACAAGCGGGTGAGGTCCTCTCCAGAGCTAGGGCGTACCCTCACGCCATGCGTATCGCGATCGGTACCCGCAAGGGACTGTGGACCGCTGAGGGCGGACCGGACGTCTGGTCGGTCGGCCAGCCACTGAAGGACATGGCCGAGTTTGCCTCGGTCGCCTGGGCTCCCACCAAGAGCGGTACGCCGCGCCTGCTGGCTGGTGCGCGCAGTTGGTTCTGGGGCCCCACGGTCTTCGCCAGTGACGACCTCGGCGCGACCTGGAGCGAGAAGGAGTCCGCACCCATCGCCTTCCCGGCCGATACCGAGACCGCACTCGAGCGCGTGTGGACGATCGAGCCCGACCCCGAAGGGGCGAACGTCGTGTGGGCGGGCGCGGAGCCGCACTCGCTGTGGCGATCGACCGACAACGGTGCGTCGTTCGAGCTCGTGCGTGGGCTGTGGGACCACCCGCACCGGACCGAGTGGGGTCCCGGCGCAGGCGGCCCGGCCGTGCACGTGATCCGGCGACGCCCCGATGGGTCAACGGTGCTCGCGATGTCTTCGGGTGGCGTGTATCGCTCGCAGGACGGGCTGACCGGGTGGCAACCGGCGAACCGCGGCATCCGCGCGGAGTTCATGCCCGAGGGCGAGCAGTATCCGGAATTCAACCAGTGCGTGCATCGGCTCGCTGTCGACGGGGCGAATCCGCAGCGGCTCTATGTGCAGAACCACGGCGGCGTCTACCGCTCCGATGATTCCGGCGACTCGTGGACGGAGATCTCGGCCGGGCTGCCCGAGAGCGAGTTCGGCTTCGTCGTACTCGCGCACCCAACGCGGGGCGACACGATCTGGGTGATCCCCATCCTTGCCGAGACGATGCTGCCGGCCGACGGCGAACTGCGCGTGTGGCGAAGCGACGACGCCGGCGACACGACCCGCAGCGCGACCTGCGCCCTCGGGGCCCACGCCGTGGCCACGGTGCGCGGGTTCGTGCGGCGCCCGGACGGCTATCCCGTCCAGGTGCGCGTGGCCGCCTG